>LJCR01001622.1 GCA_001399705.1 Kouleothrix aurantiaca | reverse complement strand
CTTCGCCGCGCGCCTGAATATGTGCGGCCGGGTGCGAGCCGGGCCGGTATAGGTTATACTCATCGACTGTGGCAAGCAGCGGCAGTTCGTGCTGGTCGGCCAGCGCGGCCATCTCGCGCGCCAGCTCAAGTGGAATGTTCAGCTCGTGCAGCACGGTGCCAGCGTGGTCGAAAATAGTCGCGCCGCCGTTGCAGGCCAGCGTGCATTCCACGCCCAGGCGCTCGGCGATCTGAAGCGCTGAGTCGCGCTTGCGGATGGTGCACAGCGCCACGCGCACGCCGCGCCGGGCAGCTTCGCGCAGCGCCAGGCCATTTTCGGGCGGCAGGGTGCCATCGCGGGCGATCAGGGTCGAGTCAATATCGGAAATAATGAGCTGGATCATGCCGCCAGTATAGCACGACTCGTCGGAGGACCTTGCGTCATTCTATTTCTGGTCAAGGCTATGTCAACGTTGGAATGAGAAGCGAGATCTATCCACAGATTATGCAGATTCCACAGATACGAAGGTCTCTCATCTGTGGAATCTGCGTAATCTGTGGATCGAATTTGGGATTTTGACGTAGCCCTGACTTCTGATTAGGGGGAAAGACAAAAGACGAACGACCATGTGAGGTTTGGGCCTGGGAAAGCCTCGTTGCGCATCGCAATCCCCAACCCCTGACCCCTATTCCCTGTCCCCGGCGCGTTCACGCGCACTAGGGCGCGATGGTGATCGAGCGCGTCACATACGTCCAGTCGGTTGCAGTGCTGTGCGCGTAAATATAGAGCGTGTGCTGCCCTGGCGCAAGCCCGCCAAGCTGCCAGTTGTAGAAAAACCCCGACGCGGTGTAGCGCTCGTCGCCAAACGCTTGCGCTACGTCGGTGCGCGCAATGTGGTAGGGAGCTTCGGCAAGAAACTGCCCCTGGCCGGCCGGGCCATCGAGGTAGAGGTGGATATGATCGACACCAGTGCTTTCCGCGCCGGCCGGGTCGATCGCCCAGCCCTGCAGCGACACCATGTCGCCTTGCCCGGCCTGATCGGCCAGCGCGTCGATCTCGATCTCGGCGTGCGGCACGGCCTGGGCAGCCGCCGGCGCGAGGCTTCCTGCAGCACCCGGCATACCCTCGTTGCGCAGCGCGCCAGTGTAGGCGCACAGCCGCTGGTCGCCACGTTCGAGGTACATGCGCGCGCAGCTGCTGTCGTATCCGCCGCGCCCGCTGTGGATGCGCCAGCCCGAAAGCACCAGGCCGTCGATCGGCACTTCCTGGCCGTTGTGCTTCAGGCCGAAATGCAGGTGCGGCCCGGTGGCAGCGCCGCCCTCGCATAAGGCCTCGCGCGGCGTATTTGCAACGTTCGCAATATGTTCGTTGGCCTGCACCTGGCCAGAATCGCGCACAATATGCTCAATATGGTAGTAGACCGTCGTCCAGCCATCGCCATGGTCGATCTCAAGACCGCACGACGACGTTTTGTGAACTGTGCCGGCAGCAGCAGCCACCACCCACATCCCGCTTGTGTCCGAGCGCCAGCGTGGCCAGGGCCGCCCGACACTAAAGTCGATCGCATCGCGGCGCGCACCGTGCACACCATTAAACGTCCAGGTATCGCCAATTGGGAACGGGAGCTGAAAACGGTCGGGCGGGGGGGCATCGGCGAGGGGTGTGGC
>LJCR01001621.1 GCA_001399705.1 Kouleothrix aurantiaca | reverse complement strand
GTGCAGGAAGGATTGGCGTGGTTCGAGCGCTTGTTCGCACAGGCGCATGCCAGCGTCTCGCCGTTGGTTCGCGCTTCCGCCTACAGTTTTGCTGCCTTCCTGACGGATTTTCTGGACATGGCAGACGCAACGCAAACCTACGGGCGCGAGGCTGTGGCCATCGCCGAGGCAGCCGGCGAAGAAGGCAAGCAGGTGCTGGGGCTGGCATTGGGTGCGCTCGGTTCCGCCGCGCGGGCCTTTGGCGATTACGAGCAGGCATATGCGCTCGCGGAACGCTGCGCAGAGCTGTATCGCGACGAGCCATCGCCGTTTCTGTACCTCGGCATGACCTTGCTGGTTCAGGGTGGTTTGGCGATCGAACTCGGCCTCTACGCCGCCGCGCGTGCAGCCCTCGACCGAAGCCTGGTATTGGCGCGCGCAGCGGGCGATGCCTTCCGAACGGCCCACACCATCAACACCCTGGGCGACCTGCACCGCTGCGAAGGGCAATACGCCGCTGCGCAGGCCATGTACCAGCAGAGTATTGAACTGTTTCGCGACGTTGGTGCCGGCCGCGATCTGGCAGCGCCGCTGCTCAATCTGGGCCACGCCTGCCTGCATCTCGGTGAGTTCGCACGCGCGCGCGATTTTTTTGGCGAAAGCCTTGCGATTATGGAAGGCAACTCGGAACGAAGCTGGCCAGGCCAGCCGGCGGTCGTTGAATGTTTGCTGGGTTTCGCCGCGCTTGCGATTGCCAGCGGAGCAGCAGATGCCGGCACGCGCCTGCTCGCCGCTGTCGGAACGCTTGGCATGCAGCATGCCAAATTCTCCTGGGCGGCCACGCGCACGGAGTACGAGTATTACTTCGCGCTGGCTCGCGCACAGCTATCCGAATCCGAGTTTCAGGCTGCGCAGTCGGCGGGGCGCGCATTTTCGCTCAAGCAGGCTATTGAGCATGCGCGGTATGTGGCTTTGCGAACACCCACATCACCTGCCGCGCCAGAAACCAGCGGTGCCCTGACTGTGCGCGAGCGCGAGGTCGTTGCCCTGATCGCGCAGGGCCGGTCGAACAGCGAGATCGCCGAAACGCTTGTCCTCAGCAAGCGCACCGTCGAAAAGCACATCGCCAATATCCTCGCCAAACTGGGCTTCACCAATCGCGCCGAGATCGTTCGCTGGGCGCTCGACCACGACACGGCGTAGTTCTTCCCCTGCCACCGCCAAGAACCAGCAACCACCAGCCGAGAACTGCGTTCTTGCGGCGCAAGATACGTGCGCATCTACGTGCACGCACGCATGACAATCGGCGCACGGCTGTCATACTCTACAACAGGAGTCAGGAGTCGGGAGTCAGAATACCTTCGTTCAATTCATTCGTCTTGTTACCTGTTCACCCTTTCACGTCTTCGTGCCCTCTGCGATGTATGGTTGCTGCAACCTGGAGCTTGCCGATGCCCAGCAAATCATCAGGTTCGCTTCTTCGCCAGCTTTTGGAAAACGCGTTCGAGCACGGCGCATTTGCAGTTGTGGACGAAGTACTCGCGCCGGGCAGCGTCAATCATACAGCGACGTGGGGCGTGCCGCCGAATCGCGAAGGGCTCAAGCGGCTGATCGCACTTTTCCATACCGCATTCCCCGACCTGCGCTGCACTGTTGAGGATGAGATC
>LJCR01001620.1 GCA_001399705.1 Kouleothrix aurantiaca | reverse complement strand
CCACATAACCACAATCATTGCGGTGCTGAGCGTGGCATTGCCCCCTGCGCTGGTGTGGCACCTGAACGCCTCGCCGCTGGCGTTGCTGGCGCTGTATGGCTCGGCTTATGTGGTGGCGGCTTTTGCGACGCCAATTGGCGTGATGATCTGGCTCGACCCAACCTCGTCGAACGCGGCGCTTTCGGGCGGGGCGCGGCTGCGCAGCCTGCTGGCGGGTGTCTCGGTGGTGTCGATCACACTGTTTGGCGGGCTGATTGCGCTGCCGACCACGCTGCTGGGGATGGCGCTGCTGCGGCGCTACCCGCAATCGAACCACCCGCTCGATCTGCCGTCGGGCACGCTGGCGGTGCTGTTTATTGGCGCAACGATGGGAATGCTGCTGGCATTGTTGCGGTAAGCAAGTATTTTTGGCAAAAGAAAACGGGCTCGGCTGATGAACGCTCATCAAGCCGAGCCCGTTGCTGTGCGTGCCTTATTCGAGGTAGCCGCGCAGGTGGCGGCCATAGTGCGGGTGGCGCAGCTTGCGCAGCACACGCGCCTCGATCTGGCGAATGCGCTCGCGCGTGATGCCGAACTCGCGGCCCACTTCCTCAAGCGTGCGGTACTGCCCGTCGGCAAGGCCGTAGCGCAGCTGAATGATCTTGCGCTCGCGCTCGGGCAGCTTTTGCAGGGCAATGTCGATCTGTTCGCGCAGCAGGTGTTGCGCGGCTTGCTCCAGCGGCGCTGGCCCGCCCTTGTCCTCAATGAAATCGCCAAGCACCGCTTCGCTTTCGCTGCCCACCGGCGCCTCAAGCGAGATCGTCTGGCGCGAGGCGGCCAGCGCGCGACGCACTTTGTCGGGCGAAATACCCAGCTCGTCGGCGACCTGATCGGGCGTTGGGTCCTGCTCCATCGACTGTTGCAAGCGGTTGGTGGTGCGCAGCACGCGGTTGATCGTCTCGCCGACGTGCACTGGCAGGCGGATGGTGCGGCTCTGGTCGGCAATCGCGCGCGTGATCGCCTGGCGGATCCACCACGTAGCGTAGGTCGAAAACTTGAAGCCGCGATGATAATCGAACTTCTCGGCGGCGCGCATCAGGCCGATATTACCTTCCTGAATCAGGTCGAGGAACGAGAGACCACGCCCAAGATACTTCTTGGCAATCGACACGACCAAGCGCAAATTGGCCTGAATCAGGTGATCGCGGGCGGCGCGCCCTTCATACGAGCAGCGCAGCAGGTGCAGCCGCTCCTCGGCGGTGTATGCGCCTTGCTCCAACCGCTCGGCTGCTTGCTCGCCGCGCTCGGCCTGTTGCGCCAGCAGCTGCTCTTCCTGCGATGTCAGCAGCTCGACGCGGCCAATTTCGCGCAAATAGATGCGCACCGGGTCGTCGGCGGCGATGCCATGCTGGTCGAGGTCGGCATCGAGCTCTTCGCCAGCGAGGGCCTCACTGTGCTCGTCGGGGGCGGCAGTGGTTTCGTGCTGAGGAAGCTCGGTTTGAGCAATATGTTCTGAAAGGAGTTCGGGGGAGAATTCGTGCTCGAATGCACTTTCGGTGGGGAGGTGCCGCTTCGCGCGGGCCGTAGACAACAGCAGATCGAGTGTATCGTTCACTGGGTCCGGCTTTCTATCTAAACGGCTTTCATGTTATGCAAAGTGTACTATAG
>LJCR01000161.1 GCA_001399705.1 Kouleothrix aurantiaca | reverse complement strand
CGTATACCATCCGACGCTCGATCACTGCTACGCGCCCGGTCACGTCGGTAATCCCGGCGATCTCAACCACCAGGCCGAAGCGATCCAGCAACTGAGGCCGCAGCTCGCCTTCCTCGGGATTCATCGTGCCGACCAGAATAAAGCGCGCCGGGTGCGAGATGCTGATGCCCTCGCGCTCCACGGTATTCACGCCCATAGCCGCCGCGTCGAGCAGCAGGTCGACAATATGATCGTCGAGCAGGTTCACTTCGTCGACATACAGCAGGCCACGGTTCGCCTGGGCGAGCAGGCCCGGCTCGAAGCGGCGCTGGCCTTCGGTGAGTGCGTGCTCAAGATCGAGCGAGCCAACCACGCGATCCTCCGAAGCAGCCACCGGCAGCTCGATCAGCGGCGTGGGCCGTGTGACGACGGAAAGCTCCTCGCCGGCATCAAAGCGCGCGCGCACCTCGTCCGACATCAGGGCCGGCGTGGATGGCGAGCTATTGTAAGGATCACCGGCAACAACGTCGATGGGTGGCAACAGGTGCGCCAGGCCACGTACCGCCGTCGATTTCGCGGTACCTTTTTCGCCGCGAATAAGCACGCCGCCGACGCGCGGATTCACCGCGTTCAGAAGCAGAGCGCGTTTCAGGCGCTCTTGGCCGACAAGCGCGCTAAATGGGTAAATTGGTCGTTGACCTGGCATAAGTTTGCACACACCATAAATCCTCCAGCTTCAAAATGAGGCCGGAGGTCGTTGCTGCGATGTCGTTCACTATAGGGGGAATTTGCGTGGAATGCGACACCGAAACGAACACCTACGTAACCGTCTTTGTATGAGCATGGATCGTCGTTGAACGGCGATATTCTCCCATAAAGACAACTAAAAGTCAAATCAGCAATATATCAGATCATATTTGCGAGATATCTGCGGCGCTTTGTCGTAAAAAAAGAAACGCCGGCCAGGAAAACCCGGCCGGCAAAACAAACTGGGGCGAACTTAGCGCGCTGCTATGGGAACCCAGACCGGCGTTACGGGCACGGCCTGGAGTGGGGCAGACACGTTGCCAGCCGAGTCGCGCAGCCATACATAAACGCTATTCGCTTGCAGCGACATGGCGACGCTTGGCTGGAACGGTTGCCAGTTTCCAGTCGGCGCGGCGTCGAGCGAAATTTGCATCGACTCGATATTGGTGGCGCTGTCCTCGGCCTGAATTTCAAGCCAGGTTCCGTCGGTGCGCCGCAAGAGCATGGCATGGCCTTCTGGCGGCGTTACGTCAAGCGTTACCGAAAGAAGCACTGGTGCGGAAACCAGCCCTTGTGTATCCCGGAAGCGCACGTATAGCGTGTGCGCGCCTTCACGCGCAGAGATTTGCCAGGGCATCGCGCCACTAACTGCCATCCAGCTTGCTCCCACAAAGTACGGGTTTTCGCTGATCTGGATTTGCGAGCCATTCGGTGCCACTGTGTTAACAGCAATTGCGGACGTATTGCTAACCGCTGGCGTGCTGGCCTGGTAGTTTGGCGCAGCCCCAACACCCGTTACATTCACGGTGAAATGCGTAACTTGCGAAAGGGCGCCGATGCGATTGGTCGCGCGCACGTCAACTGCGTGCTGGCCGTCGTACAGCGGCAGAGTCGCATTAATCTGCTCGGTAACGCTGTTATAAGCGCCATCCGCCGGGGGCAGCGGCAGCCAGCTCCCACCATCAATACGATATTCTGTTTTGGTGATTGAGTTGATCGTTGCTTCGTCGCCCGTTGGGGTTGGGTAAGGTTGGTCGTAGACCTGACCGCTGAGCGTTGGCCGCACTCCCGCGCCGGGCTGGCTCAGTTGCAGCTGCACTGCCGGTGTTGTGTCGATCGGATCAGGAATGCCATTATTGTTGCTATCGCGATACCCGAGCTGGCCAAGCGCCGATTCGTCAACCGCCCCAGCGGTGTACGCCGATAGCGGCTCCAGCATCACACAAATGAATTTCGTCCCACAATCGTTGTACTGGCTGTTGCTGGTTGGTATGGCCAGGTAGCCGCTGCGCTGAGAGCACGGGACAGCGGCGGCGGCGTACTGATCGAGCGCACCGAAGATGTGACCAAATTCGTGCGCGACAACTGGTGTCATTTGGCCCACGCCATATGGCCCTACATCCGACGTCACCACCATAAATGGTCCATTCACATAGGCATAGGCGAAGTGACCATCGGCAAAACGACCATCGGCGGTGCCGGCGCTGTTCACCACAAAAATATGGGTTGCCCAGTCGGCATTGCGCTCTTGGCGCAACGCTTCGTCGGCGGTGTACGACTGATCAAAATAGTTGGAAGCGTTGACACCCAGGTGCTGTAATGTATCGCCAACCCACTGGCTCTCGGTGCTCAGGCCATGCAAAATCGGCTCGTACCCGCTCTGCACAATCTGGCTCGTGATATCGAACTTTATGCGCGCATCCGGCAGGCGCGCCGCCCACCAGTGGAGCGCTTCGGCAATGCGAGTGTTTATCTCACTAATTTGCTCGGGGTTCCAATCACGCGTTGAAGGTTCGTACTGGCCATTGCTTTCCACAAACACCACGCGCACCGCAACCTTGCCAGCCAGAAACGCGCTCGGCTGGTACATATTGGGCGCGGGCTCATCGGCAAAACTTGCAATGTGCGGGCGAGTGGGCGGCAGAAGCGCGTCGCCAAGAAAGGGGGTAGACGGGCCAGCGAGAACCGGCGGCGCGAAAGCAAGCAGCATGTAGCCCAGAAGGAGAGCAGCCAGAAAGGCGGCGGAGCGTGCTGGTTTCATAGAACCTCATTGGACGCCAGAGGCGAGAATGCAGTGCAAAAATGCTGGCGAGCCGAGGCTCACCCTCTGTGTGATGATGTCCAAATCATACGCCTGCTGCCTGATGCAGCAAAGAGGTCGATAGTCCTGCTGAACGAATACACTAGTCCCTCTAAGACTATTGGTTAATTAGTCTTAACGTACTATTGCTCGTGCCCGTATGCCAGAGAGGCCTGGTATCAATTGCGGTTGCAGGGGGAAAAAATGCCACTATGCCCGTGAGGCTTGGCGATTTCTGACTGTACCGCCTTGTCGGGCAGTACATCTGCTTGAGAAGGGGAGTGCAGGTGGCAGGAAAGAAGAGCGAGCGGGCTTTTTAGCGCACCGGGCGGATAGCTAAAGGTACAAGCGATGTGCCGCGCAGCACACCTTCAACCTGCACCTGCCCAAAACGCACCACGCCGCTTGGCGACTGCGAAAGTGTGGTAAGAATTTGCGGAGCGTCGATCGACCCAAGCAGCTTGATCTGGCGAGCCTGCTGGGCAGGAATCCCTCCCGGCCCGAGCGCATCGACAAGCAGAGCGCTGCCGTTCCGCAGCAGCAAGCCACCAAGTACGCGCACCAGCCGGCCACGGTAGCTTTGCGAATCGTCGAGCAGCGCGCCAATGCTGCCTTCAACCGGCGCCCACGATTCAAGCCTCGGCTCAGCTATTTGATAGGTGTAGTGACCGTCCGGGCCATATGTTCCCGGCCCTTCAAGCGCCCCATGAATAAGCGCCGGGGCATAGTGAAGCGCACCGGCCGTTTCGAGCTGTAGGGCACTGTTCTTCAGGAGATCGGCGCCGAGCCATATTGGTACGGCAGCCTTTTCGGGAATATACCCGCCACCAGCTGCATCAAACACAAGACCGGGCACCAGGGCCCCGCCACCGTTCTGCGACACAACGAATCCCGCAAGCGTCAGCACGCTTTGAGCTGGCCGTGTTTCGGCATCCAACGCCTCGCGCATGAGCACAAATTGTACCGGAGCCGGTGTCGGCGGCAATTGC
Organism: Kouleothrix aurantiaca; assembly: GCA_001399705.1. Lineage (GTDB taxonomy): Bacteria > Chloroflexota > Chloroflexia > Chloroflexales > Roseiflexaceae > Kouleothrix > Kouleothrix aurantiaca. The sequence continues at coordinate 2,152 of LJCR01000161.1, read as the reverse complement.
GGGGCGGCTGAATCCTGGCAAGCGCCGGCAAGTACCACGCTGGCAAGTAGCACCGCCAGACCCAAGCGACGAATTGGTAAGTGCACCAGTAACTCCGCAAGTGTAAGCGAAGGCACATTCAATGCTTCAGGCCTCCGCAGGATATACCGGCGCATCTTACCATACCCGACGCTAGCCTGGTCAAGGTGAAATACGTCCTATCTGAAAGCTTCCGAAAGCGGAATGATAGGTTTTGACAGCAAAGCTGGGTGTTTTTGCAATGCGATACTGCTATACTTTTCATTGTTCCGCAGTTCACGAATGCGTGGCTGCCATAAACTAACGAGGTGCATATTCATGGGAACGCGCAACTCACGGCTTGGTGGATTTTATCAACTGAACCCGTTCGAGCGTTTGCAGGCAGTGAAGGCCTTCGACGGGTTGAATGATGAAGATCTACGCCAGCTCCACGGTGGCAATGGCGCCTTGACCGTTGAGCGCGCTGACAAAATGATCGAAAATGTCGTTGGCACATTTAATTTGCCGCTCGGCATCGCAACGAATTTCCAGATCAACGGGCGCGATGTGCTCATCCCCATGGGGGTTGAAGAGCCGTCGATTGTCGCGGGCGCAAGCTACGCCGCCCGCCTGGTACGCGAAGGCGGCGGGTTCCACGCCAGCACCACCGAGCCATTGATGATCGGCCAGATCCAGCTGGTGAATATTACCGACCCGCAGCGCGCACGCTTCGATATTCTCGCCAATCGCGATGAAATCCTGGCCATGGCGAATAACCAGAGCAACAGCCTGGTATCGCTGGGCGGCGGCGCAAAAGATGTTGAAGTTCGCATCTTCGAAACCAGCCCGATGGGCCCGATGATGGTGGTGCATTTGATTATCGACTGCCGCGATGCCATGGGCGCGAATGCGATCAACAGCATGGCCGAGGCAGTGGCCCCACGGCTTGAAGCAATCAGCGGCGGGCGTGCCTACCTGCGCATTCTTTCGAACCTGAGCGACCGGCGCCTGGCGCGCGCACGGGCAACTGTGCCGGCCAAGGCGCTTGAGCGCGACGGCATTCGCGGCGAAGATGTGGTCGAAGGCATTTTGTGGGCGTATTCATTTGCGGCGGTCGATCCCTACCGCGCGACGACGCACAACAAAGGTATCCTCAACGGCATCGACCCGGTGCTGATCGCCACCGGCAACGACTGGCGCGCGATCGAAGCTGGCGCGCACGCCTACGCGGCGCGCAGCGGGCACTACACCTCGCTCACCGCCTGGGAGCGCGACGCGCACGGCAACCTGATCGGCACGATCGAGATGCCGCTGGCGGTTGGCATTGTTGGTGGGGCCACCAAGGTGCACCCGGCCGCGCAAACCTCGCTGAAGCTGCTGAACGTCAAGAGCGCCAGCGAGCTGGCCGAGATCTGCGTGTGCGCGGGCCTGGCCTCCAACCTCGCGGCCATGCGCGCGCTTGCCACCGAGGGCATTCAGCGCGGCCACATGGGCCTGCACGCCCGCCAGATCGCGATGGCGGCAGGCGCCCACGGCAACGAGATCGACCAGGTGGCCCAGCGCATGGTTGCCGAAAAACAGATCAAGCCCGCGCGCGCCGAGGCGCTGCTCGCGGAGCTGCGGATTATTCCAACCCAGAATTAATTTCATAGCGTAGTTGATGATCAAGCAATGGGGCGAACAGCGCCGGTGTTGTTCGCCCTTCACTATGCTGCGCGCTGCTTCTCGAACTATGCAGCCACAGCGAAACACCAAACCACAAGGAGATGTGTATGATGCGTCCCAACAAGCCGGTCGGAATCGTCGGCTATGGCGTGTACATCCCACGCTATCGCATCGCCGCGCGCGAGATTGCGCGGATCTGGACCGACGGCCAAGGTGGGGTGCCGGTTGACGCGAAAAGCGTGCCCGGCCCCGATGAAGATACAATTACGATGTCAATTGAGGCCGGGCGCAGCGCGCTCGCGCGTGGCGGGCTGAGTGCCGCGCAGCTTTCGGCTGTGTGGGTGGGCAGCGAAAGCCACCCCTACTCAGTCAAACCCTCGGGCACGGTGGTGGCCGAAGCGCTGGGCGCGACGCCCTGGGTCAGTACCGCCGACTGGGAGTTCGCCTGCAAGGCTGGCTCCGAAGCGCTGACCGCCGGCATGGGCATGGT
>LJCR01001618.1 GCA_001399705.1 Kouleothrix aurantiaca | reverse complement strand
GTTGGCGGCATTGGCGCGCTGGCCGTGCTGCCGGCGCAGGCCGCCAGCACGCAGGTGGCCGGCAGCGCCAGGCAGGCGTGCAGAAATGCGCGCCGTTGCATCCGCTTGCTCTCAGCCATATTCGCCTCCTGTTCAGGCTATTGTTATGGCCGGGAAGGCCACTTTCGCGGCCCAGCCGGCCAAATCATCGCGCCGATATATACCCTGATCACGTGCTGTCTCCACAGCCCGTTGTGGAGAATATAGCGTCAGAAACTGAGAAAGGCAAGAGAACAGGATGAGTGCTGTGTGAGAATGGCTGGCTTTTGCCTTTCAAAGAGTATACGAAGCGCGCAGCTTGTTTTCTCTCTTCGGTACATACATCGGCGGCGCGCGTATTCCGCATTTGCTATAGCTTTGATCAGCTTTACGAGGCAGGTATAGAGCGCGCAGCGTATTTTGCACATATTTCTTTTCAAAGTATTGACAAACCGTGAAAAACAGAGTATCTTATATACCGGTCAGTAAGAAAGGTTTATTTGCAAAACCTGTGCAATGGGCGAGATGACAGAAACAAGCTACAACCCGACGGCGCTCAAAATCCTCGACACGGCTGCGCGGCTGTTTATGCAGCTCGGCTACAGCGCCGTATCGATCACTGATATTGTGACTGGCGCTGAAGTCACCAAGCCGACACTTTACTACTATTTCCCCGACAAGGCCGAGCTGTTTACGCAGATGGCCCTGCAGCAGCTCATCAAGCTCCACGGCGCGCTCGACGCTGCGCTGGCCCGCTCGGATGATACGGCGACTCGGCTGGGCGCCTTTGCCACGGTGCTGCTCAATGCCGACGACGGCGACATGCGCATGCTGCGCCACGAGATGGCCGAGCACCTGCCGGCCGAGCACCAGGGGCGGCTGGGCGTAGCCTTTCATCAGCACCTGTTCATGCCAATTCACGACGTGATGCAGGCCGGCGCTGAGCGTGGCGAATTGGCCTCACACTCGGCCGCCGAGCTGACAATGCTGTTTCTGGGTTTGATGGAAGCCTTTCATGGCTACCCGGCCCAGATTGATCGTATGCGTATCCCACCCGAATTAGGTGCGCTGCGGCCCGCGGTTTTCGCGCCCGCTGCGCTGGTTGAAACATTTTTGCATGGTGTGGCCCCGCAGGCGGGCCAGGGAGAAACACAATGACAACACTTCCGCAATCGCGGCTGCGCGGGCGCTTCAAGCGGCCTTCGCTACCAGTTATTCTGGCCGCAGTGCTGGTGATCGCCGCCATCATTGCGATCATCGTGCGCTTCGCCGGGGCGCGCACCGCCGACCCGCTGGCCGGTGGCTCGGTGGTTGCGGTGGCGCGCGGCCCGCTGGTGGCTGGTATCAGCGCCACTGGCAAGGTCGAGCCGCGCCGCCAGGCCGAGCTGGCCTGTGCAAACCCGAACGGCCGCGTCACCGATGTGCTGGTGAACGAAGGCGATGCCGTGGCGCAGGGCGCGCCGCTGGTGCAGCTCGACGTGCGCCAGCTCCAGGCGGCGGTTGTGGCAGCTGAAGCTGCGCTGTCGCAGGCAAAGGCCGATCTCCAGGCCCTGCAGGAAGGCGCGACGCCCGAAGAGATCGCCGCCGCCCGCGCCCAGGTGGCTGCCGCCCAGGGCGCGCTGCGCCAGAC
>LJCR01001617.1 GCA_001399705.1 Kouleothrix aurantiaca | reverse complement strand
TCTCGGTAAAGGCGGTGATCGCGCCGATCAGGACATGTTCCATCTCGAACAGATTATGTGCGATGATCGGCATCATCACATTCAACTCAAGCTGGCCAGCCTGCGCCGCCAGCGCCACGGTGTAGTCGCAGCCCTGGACATGGAACGAGGCCATGTTCAGCATTTCGGCCAGCACCGGGTTGACCTTGCCGGGCATGATGCTGGAGCCGGGCTGCACCGCCGGCAGGCGAATTTCGTCAAGGCCGGTGGATGGGCCCGACGAAAGCAGGCGAAAGTCGTTGGCGATGCGCGTGAGCGTTACGCAGAGCGTGCGCATGCTGCCCGAGAAATCGGCCGCGTCGGCCTGGCCCTGCATCGCTTCGAACAGGTTGCCGGCGCTGCGCAGCGGCTGGCCGAGCAGCTCGGACAGGCGGGCGACCATGCGGGCGTGGTACTCGGGGTGGGCGTTCAGGCCCGTGCCGGTGGCGGTGCCGCCAATACCCAGGCGGCGCAGCCGGTCGGCGGCAGTGGCGACGCGCTCGCGGTCGTTGCGCACAGCCTGCGCGTAGCCGCCAAACTCCTGGCCGAGGCGCACCGGCACCGCGTCCTGCAGGTGCGTGCGGCCCGACTTCACCACGTCGTCGAACTCGGCGGCCTTGGCATCCAGCGCGTCGGCCAGCCCGTCGATCGCGCCGAGCAGCGCATCCAGCCGCCACAGCGCGCCCAAGCGAATCGCCGCCGGAATGGTATCGTTGGTGCTCTGAGCCATGTTGACGTGGTCGTTCGGGCTCACCGGCTTCTTGGGGTCGTCGAGCGCATAGCCAAGGATCTGGTTGGCGCGGTTGGCGATCACCTCGTTCACATTCATGTTGTGGCTGGTGCCCGCGCCGGCCTGGAAGGGATCGACCACGAACTGGCTGGCGTGCTTGCCATCGAGCACTTCCTGCGCGGCCGCAACGATCGCGCCGGCCAGCCGCTCGTCGAGCAGCCCTAGGTCGCGGTTGACCTCGGCCGCCGCGCGTTTGATCAAGGCCTGGGCCCACACAAAGGCCGGGTAGGGGCGCTGCCCGCTGATCGGGAAATTCAGCACGGCCCGCTGCGTCTGCGCGCCATACAGCGCGTCGGCGGGCACCTGCATCTCGCCAAGCGAGTCTTTTTCAACTCGGTATGCTTGCGTCATCGCACTATGCCTCCACTCGATATATACTTTCGGAATGCGCTTATGGTAGCATGAAAACGCCACAGCGTGGTTACAGCGGTGGTTGCGATTTCTCAACCGGCAGTGGCATATGGCTTGCTACTTTGCATTTTGAGCTATTGATGCTGTAGGGCTTCCCAATCACGAATATGAGCGCACCTTTTCGATGCTCGACGCCAGATGGAACCGAACCCCGCACGCCACAGCTGCTTGCGATACAATGAAAGAAGCTCTTCATGGACTCTGGCCGCGATTTCCCCGATTCGTCCGCCTTCACCCGGCGCCGGCCCGCGCTCGCAAGCATGGCGCTTTCCCACGACACCTGGCCCGACGCCGAGCTAATCGCTCAGATCGCACAGCACAACGGGCGCGCGCTCGACCTGCTGTATACACGCTATTGCAAGCTGGTGTATTCGCTGGCGCTGGGCATTGCCCACACGCCCGCCATGGCCGAAGATGTTGTGCAGGATG
>LJCR01001619.1 GCA_001399705.1 Kouleothrix aurantiaca | reverse complement strand
GTGCGGCGGCCTGGGCGAGGTGGGCCAGCGCGCCCCGATCTTCAACATGGTCACGGTGATGACCTGCGACCAGGGCCGCGGCGAAGGCACCGTGAGCGCCATCCCCTGCAAGGAGTGCCGTGGCGAGGGCCGGGTGCGCCAGCCGCGCTCGCTCAAGGTGAAGGTGCCGGCCGGCGTCGATGGCGCATCGCAGATTCGTATCACCGGCGAGGGCGAAGCTGGCCCGCGCGGCGGCCCGCACGGCAACCTCTACGTGGCGCTGGATGTCCAGCCGCACGAGTACTTCGTGCGCGAGGGCAACGACATTCTGCTGGAGCTGCCGCTCAACATCGCGCAGGCCGCGCTGGGCGCCGATCTGGATGTTCCCACGGTCGACGGCGAGGAGCGGCTGCGCGTGCCACCCGGCACGCAGAACGGCGCAACCTTCCGCATCGCCAAGAAAGGCGTGCCCTTCCTCCGCGGCAACGGCCGCGGCGACCAGATCGTGGTGGCGCGAGTGGTGGTGCCCACGCGCCTGAACGAGCAGCAGCGTCGGCTGTTCCAGGAGCTTGAGCGCACCATGGAGCCCGAGCAGATCGGCGGCCAGCAGGACGAAGGCTTTTTTGGGCGGCTGCGCAGCGCGCTGGGGCTGTAGCGCCTTTCCACAGGCAACGGGTGCGCTCTTTTTGCCAAATTCCGGCAAGAAGTACGCACTACGCACTATGGCTTTGTAGAGCGTAATGCGTAGTGCGTACCTCGTAATTGTTCACCCAGATTTGTATTCGCCGCGCCCCGTTTACGGCATCATCCGCTCCTGCTTCATCCCGCGCACGCCCGCCGCCTGGCTGATCATCTCTACAATCTCGCGGCGCGCTTCCACTTCATGCGCAAAATCAAGCTGGTCGGTTTCGATCGTCAGCACCGGGCACAGCTCGAAGCGGCGCAGCCATTCTTCGTAGCGGCGGTTGAGCTGTTCGAGGTAGGCGGCCGGAATGGCCTGCTCGTAGGGACGCGAGCGCCCGTTGATGCGCCCGAGCAGTGTCGGCACGCTGGCGTGCAGGTACACCAGCAGCGTCGGCGCGGTGATGCTGCGCGTCAGCGACTGAAACAGCCGCCGGTAGGTGCGGAAATCGCGGTGCGAGAAAATGCCCTGCTCAAGCAAGCCCTTCACAAACACCTCGTAGTCCTCGTAGATGCTGCGATCCTGGCACACCGCAACGGGCGTGTCGGCAATTTCGAGGTGCTGCTCGTAGCGCTGCGAAAGAAACCAGATCTGCGAATGAAAACCCCAGCGCTCGCGGTCGACATAGTAATCGTCGAGGTAGGGGTGATCGGCCACCAGCTCGTAGTAAGGCTGCCAGCCAAATTCTTCGGCCAGAATGCCAACCAGGGTGCTTTTGCCAACGCCAATATTGCCGGCGATTGTGACGTGCTGGCGGCGGGCCGGACGCGAATGTTCCACAAAAAAACTCCTTCCGGATGGGCAGCACGATGCGCCGCCCGGTGATGTCTGTATTGTCAGGAGTCAGGAGTCAGAAGTCAGAAGTCAGCATTCGCCGACCAATCCATCCCCTATTCCCCATCCCCCATCCCCGCGCACGCTAGTGCGCCTGATGCTGCGTCTGGCCAGTCTCGGCGGCGGCGATGGCGGCGAACATGAGTCGCAGGC
>LJCR01001616.1 GCA_001399705.1 Kouleothrix aurantiaca | reverse complement strand
AGCGCCGGGCTGGTGCTTATCGGGCGCAATCGCTGAAGCCCGGGTGGCTGCCTTTGCACACAGGAGAACCGCAATGGACACGATCTTTTCGCTGAGCAGCCTGCTGGTCATGCCCTTCTGGCTGCTGATGATCGCCCTGCCGCGCTGGCGCGTCACCCAGCAGATCATGCGCTCGCCGTGGATCTCGGCCGCGCCCGCGCTCGTCTACGCCGCGCTCGCCATCCCGCGCCTGGCCGAGCTGCTGCCCGCCCTGATGAACCCGCAGCTTGGCAGTATCGCCGCCCTGCTTGGCACGCCGGCCGGCGCAGCCCTTGGCTGGCTGCACTTCCTGGCATTCGACCTGTTCGTGGGGCGCTGGGCCTACCTCGACAGCCAGGAGCGCGGGGTGAGCGCGTGGCTCATGGCGCCGATCCTGTTCGCCACGCTGATGCTCGGGCCAATTGGCTTTCTGCTTTACCTCGCGGCGCGTGCGCTTGCGCGTGGCGGGCAGCGCGCGGGCGAAGGACTGCAGTCGGTGGCGGGTGAAGGGATGAAAGGGTGACACGATGACATGATGACACGATGACAGAGCGAAAGGCAATGCTGGTGTCTCTTGTCTCGTGTCTCGCATCTCTTGGCTCGTGTCTCGCCTCTCTTGGCTCGTGTCTCACGCCCTGCGCCCTTCGCGCCTCTGCGGTGAATAATCCCTCGCTGGGCGGGCGTATAATAGCGCCAGCGCGGCGGGGTGGCCGCCCGCGCCCGAGAGGAGAACCCGCAATGGACTTGGCTGCATCGATGCTCGACCGCGAGTGGCTTGGCAAAACCCTGGGCATGGTGGTCGTCGGGGCCGCGCCCGCGCGCGTGGTGATTAGCATGCCCGTCACGCCCGCCCACCACCAGCCCTTCGGCTACCTGCACGGCGGCGCATCGGTGGCGCTGGCCGAAACGGTGGCGAGCATTGGCGGCATGCTGAACGCACCGCCCGGAAAAGTCGTGTTCGGGCTGGAGATCAACGCCAACCACGTGCGCTCGCGCCGCGACGGCCTGCTGCGCGCGATCGGCACGCCCATCCACGTCGGGCAGACCACGCAGATCTGGGAGATTCGGATCGTAGACGAGGGCGACAAGCTCGTGTGTATTTCGCGCTGTACGCTGGCTGTAGTTGCGCCACAGGGAATGTAGCCCGCAACCATGAACACGATGCTCGAATCATTTACGCGCCCGCCCGATCTCGACAATGTCGAAGTTGGGCAGACGGTGCTCGGCGCCGGGCTGGTGGCAGGAACGCTGCCCTCGCTCCTGCTGATGACGCTCGACATCGATATAATCCACAACCGGCCTGTGTATGCCACCCTGCTGGCGATCTATATCACGCTGCTGCTCAGCCTCATCGTGCGCACGCGCATCACGCTCTGGCTGTGGCGGCACCTGTGGGCGTATCTGCTTGTGCTGAGCTTGGTCTGCCTCGCCGTCCAGTCGCAGATCGCTGAGTCTTTCCTGCAACCGTTCATCTTCATCCCGCTGCTGGTGCAGGCTGCGCTGATCTACCCGCCTGGCCGGGTGGCGCTGGTGGCGCTGTGGCTGCTGGGATTGATGAACCTGGGCATTCTGCTCGGCGGCCAGCAATATGCGCCCGCGCTGCTGCTGCCGACCTTTGGCTACGGCACGTT
>LJCR01001615.1 GCA_001399705.1 Kouleothrix aurantiaca | reverse complement strand
CCCGAATACACGGCGACCAGGGGCGCTCGCCGATTGGCGGCATGGGCGGGCGATGCTCGCGGTTGTTGTTCCAGAAATCGATAAAGGCGTGCGCCAGGTCGAGCGATGCGGGGCCGCGCAGGCGCAAATGCGTATCGCGCCACTCGGTTGCGTAGAGCTTGCCAATGTTGAAACCGCCAATAAACGCCACCTCGTGATCGACAATCAGCAGCTTGCGGTGGTCGCGCGCATAGCGGCGCGGGTCGAACAGGTACCAGGGGCGCTCGAGCGTGCTGTATTCGAGCACGTTGATGGTGGCGGGGAAGCGCTTGAAGCTGGGTGCTACGACCATGTTGGCGAACTTATCAAAGATGACGTAGACCTGCACGCCCTCGGCTGCTTTGCGCGCCAGCCGCTCCTTGAAGGTTTCGCCCAGCGGGTCGCCTTTCCAGATAAAGGTTTCGAGGTAGATCGTTTCGCGCGCATTATCGATCGCCGACAGCATGGCGTTGTAGAGATCCTGGCCGTAGGTGTAGATACGCACGTCGTTGCCATCGACCTCGGCGATCTGGCGGCGCTCGTGCGGGAAGGCCGGCGGCGGCGCGCGGCGCTTGCGCCACTCGCTGATAAACACCAGCACGCTGATGATCAGCGATTGGACGGCTACCAACACACCCAGAAACCAGAACAGCATGCGGCGCCAGGCATATGGTATCATTGCTTTTCCTTATTGCTATGCCCCGTGCGGGTAGATTATTATACCGCAGCAGGACGCCGCTGCGAACGTGGTATAATCACGCGACACTCACGCACTGGTGGGGAGCTGGGTTGCGGCCCGCATTGCTGGAATCGAATGGATCAAGCGTTTTTGACCGTGGACGTCGAGCGGCGCGGCTATGGGCGCCGTTATACCGATTTGCCCGTCGATACGCTTAGCCGCGAAGGCTTTGCGATCGATTGTACTGGCGCATATATGCGCCCCGAATGGTTTGATATTCGCCCAGGCGATATTGTGCGCTGGCGCGACGGCGAGCGCCGTGTGCAGGGCATGGTGGCGGCGGTGCAGCGCGAGGGCGAATGGGTGCACGTGGCGGTCGAGCAGGTTTTCCCGCTGCCGCCCGATGCGTTTTACCCGTAGCCGCCCCCTGTTTCACTCCGCCTCGCGCACCAATGCCCAACACACCCCTACGCCCAGCAGCGTGGCCGCAGCGCTCAACAGGCCAATCGCACCAATCCCCAGCCCATGCCAGATCGGCTCGGCAAGCTGCGAGCCAGTCGCGCGGCCCATGCCGGTCATCAGTACGCTGAGCGCCAGCACGGTGCCGCGCGCCCCCGGCGCCACACCCGAGGCCAGCGGGAAGCTCGACACGATCGCAAATTCGTAGCACAGGTCGAACAGGAAGATCAGCGCGAGAAACGCGAGCCAGCGCCCATCGCTCAGCGGCAGCAGCGCGGCGCAGGTGGCGGTAAGCGCATAGCCCGCCAGCACCGCCCGTTTTTTCCCCACCCGGTCGACCAGCAGCGTCGAGCCGAGCGAGCCACCCAGCTCGGCCAGGCCGAGCAGCGCAAACACCTGCCCAAGCTGGCCTTCCGTTGCGCCCAGGCTGCTTTTCGCCCACGCGCCCTGCACCACAAATACCAGATCGACGCCCAGCGCGGTCAGAAAGAGCAG
>LJCR01001614.1 GCA_001399705.1 Kouleothrix aurantiaca | reverse complement strand
GGATAAGCGTCTACCCTGCGAAACCGGCGTCGGCTGGCAGGTTGGCGCGCCCCATCGCCGCGCTCGCCAGCTCGTGGCAGCGCTCGTTTTCGGTCGCGCCAGCGTGGCCCTTCACCTGCACGAACTGCACGGTGTGGCGCTCACATTCTTCGAGCAGCAGCGCCCACAGGTCGGCATTTTTCACCGGCTCGGGCTTGCCGCCTTCCACACGCTGCCAGCCGTTTGCGCGCCAGCGCTGCGCCCAGCCCTTCGCAATGCCATTCACCACATACGACGAATCGCTGAACAGCACAATGGTGGCGGGCTTTTTCAGCAGCTGCAGCGCGGCAATGCAGGCCATCAGCTCCATGCGATTGTTGGTGGTGCGCGCAAAGCCGCCCGACAGCTCCTTGCGCTTGTCGTGGTGCAGCAGCACCGCGCCATAGCCGCCCACGCCGGGGTTCACCATCGCGCCGCCATCGGTGTAAACCACCACCTTGCCGGCGGCCAGCGCCTCGCGGTGCAGGCCGAAATAATCTTCGCCCGGCTCTTCGGCGCGGCGAATGCGAATGTTCGTCGGCGCGCGGCCGGCCCGCTCGCGATACCACGCCTCGGCCTCGGCGCGCGACTGAAAGCTCTTGTAGATCGCGTTTGGTAAACCCTTGACCTGCGCCTCGGCACCCTCCGCGCCAAACCATTCGTCGTACAGGCCGGGCGCGCGCCCGCTTACCACCGCGTAAATTTTGTGTTTCGCCATATGTGCTACTATCGTGTTTCTTTATGTAAAATCGACGCGTCCAGACGCCCGCGCAGAAAACTGTTGGCCGCCAGCGCCAGCAACACGACCTCGCCCGCATTCCACCAGAAATGCACATCAATGCGCGGCGCGGTGGTGACGCCCGGCAGGCGGCAAAGAAAGGTACCCTGTGTCGCCGGGCTGCGCGCCAGCCAGCCATCGCGCCCGAGCACGCCGGGCAGGCCCTGCGCCGACAGCTGCGGAAAGCCCAGCCGACTCAGCTCGCTGCTCATTTCCAGGTAGCGCACCATCATATAGCTGTGCTCGCTCGCATGCGCAAACGCCCAGATCAGGAACAGCCAGCCCCACCGGCCGCGCATCCCGCCGCGCACGAGGTAGGCCGCCAGCGCGACCACCAGCCAGTTCCACACAAAATGCACCCACTCAGCGTTTGCCGCAGAAATAAGCCCACTGGACGCGAACGGCGGCCATTTCAAAACATGATACTGCACGATCTGCACAAGGTGTTCGACGGTATGAAAGCCCTGCGCGACCAGTAGCATGCTCAGCACCATCACTACCAGCCCGTAGCGGCGCAGGTCGTCGCGCCACTTCAGCACGCCAGCCAAGAGCAGCAGCCACAAGCCAAGCGCCGAGGCCACCCACAGCGGCCAGGCCAGCAGGCGCATCCCTGCAAACCCCAGTGCCAGCGCCAGCGCGAAGGCAGCCAGCACCAGCGTTGTGCGCTCGCGCGGGTGCAGCAGCGCCAGAATGGGAAAGCGCGGCCTGCGCGCTGTGATCGCTTGTGCTGCCATAGTATCTCCTGCGCCAGTTTCAGGTTTGCAGGTTGAATGTTGGAACGTGGCAGGTTACTGCCGACTGCCAACTGCCACCTGCCGACTGCCAACTGCCAACTGCCAACTGCCAACTGCCGACTGC
>LJCR01001613.1 GCA_001399705.1 Kouleothrix aurantiaca | reverse complement strand
CCATCGTAGAGCTTGGCGACCTGCTCGGCATAGCCGTTGAACGGCAGCGTCTTGCGGCGCGACAGCTCGCCAATGCGGCGCTCGGTCGATTGCGACCAGCGCGGGTGCGGCACATCAGGATTCACGTTGGCGTAGAAGCCATACTCGTTCGACGCGGCGTTCATCCACAGGCTAGTGGGCTGCTCGTCGACCAGGTCGATCTTCACAATCGACTTGATGCTCTTGAAGCCATACTTCCACGGCACCGAGAGGCGCAAGGGCGCGCCGTTCTGCGGCAGGGCGGGCTTGCCATACACGCCGGTAACCATCAGGGCCAGGTCATTCATCGCTTCGTCGAGGCGCAAACCCTCGACATAGGGCCATGTGTACCAGACGCTCGACTGGCCGGGCATTTCTTCGGGGCGCATGACGCTTTGGAAGCGCACATACTTGGCTTGCGCGGTTGGCTCAACGTCTTTGAGCAGCTTGTTCAGCGCGAAACCGGTCCACGGAATGACCATCGACCAGCCTTCAACACAGCGATGGCGGTAGATGCGCTCTTCCTGCGGGTAGCGCTTGAGCAGGTCTTCAATGGCGATTTTCTGCGGCTTGTTGACCAGGCCGCCAACCTCAAGCGTCCACGGCGTGGTCTTGAAGTTCTGGGCCAGCGCAGCAACGCCTTCTTTGTCGGTGGTGAATTCGTAGTAGTTGTTATAGCCCGTCACCGCATCGTAGGGCGTCAGGGCGTCGCCAAGCTCGTCGGTCTGGCCGTTGGTCGCGCCGGGCACAGCAGTCGCGCCTGCGGCAGTGCCACCTGCGCTGGCCGCCGGCTGATCTGATGTTCCGCCACAGGCCGCGAGCGCGAGCGAACCAAGCGCCAAAGCGCCAGCATTGCGCATGAACTGGCGGCGCGAACGAAACAGGTGCTCGGGGGTGATTTCGGATGCGGGGAGTTTATACATGGCGTCTGTCCTTGTGTCTCTCGAATATGGTTGAAGTATAGCCGCGAGATCTTAGTCAGAAATAACGAAAGTATTACGCCTCACTATAGCTTTTCAGCATTTCGCCGGCCACGGCTTTCTGACTAGATGTACGTATCTGGCATGGTGCGAAGATCTCTGGCATACATAGCACAGCCAGCAACGCACGGTGGCATCGCTGGCTGTGGGTGATTTGAACTGGGTGAAGCGGATTAGCCGCCGGTTTCGGTGGCGGCGCGGATGGTGTTGACGGTGGCGCGCCAGTCGACGCGCGGGTGCTGCGCTTCGATCTCGGCCACTACGGCATCGACCACTTCCTGCGCGGTGCCGTCGCGCTCCTGCTCGCTGCCCCAGTGGTAGGCGTTGGTGTATTCGTCCGAGCCGATCCAGCCCACCGACATGGCGGCGAGATCGACGGCTTCCTGGAAGCGCTCGGGCAGCAGCGCTTTGGCGCGGCCACCTGCGCCCTTGGCGCGCACCTGCACGGGAATGTCGGCCCAGTACATGATCTGGTAGCTTGCCATTCGTTTCACCTCTTCTTCGGATGGAATTGCAGCACTGCTCGAATATATTCGTAGCGCGATTTACCCGCCGCTGGCCACGGTGCGGCGGGCGGTGCGGCGCTCGCGGGCGGGTCAGCGCGGCGCTTCTTCCGCCACAGGCAGCGGTTCGGCCATGCGCGGCTGGAACTGCGGC
>LJCR01001611.1 GCA_001399705.1 Kouleothrix aurantiaca | reverse complement strand
GTATAGGCTTGTTCAAGGCGCTGCCAGACCGCGTAAAGCGCAAACAGGGCCAGCGCCAGCGCCAGCAGGCGTTGCCAGGCGGCGGCGCGCGCCCGCATCGTCGGGAAGGCGACCAGACTACTCGCGGCGACAGCCAGCGCTGCCGGGGCCAGCAGGCGCAGCACCGGGCGCAGATCGGGGGCGCTGCGCGTGCGTGGCAAGCCAAGAAAGGTCGCCATGTCGCGGCTGGTGGTGCGGGCGCGGTCAAGCAGCGGGCGAACAAACAGCTCGGTTTGCATCAGCAGCACCAGCGCGGCCAGCCCGCCTGTGAGCAAACCCAGCCAGCCGCGCACCATCTGCGCCAGCGCAAAGCCCAGCGCCCCTGAGGCGGCAGCACGCAGCGCCCGGGAAGGTATGCTATACTGGCGGCGTCATGCAACTCAGGTGCTGCTGAGTGAGAGGGCAGCAAAGGAGCATAACCATGGTCGAACGTATCTGCCCGGCATGCCAGCATGGGAACCCGCTGAACGATCGCTACTGCGGAAAATGCGGCGCACCGCTTGAGCGCCAGCTTCCCGCCCGCCGCGACGCAGCGCCAATGGTGGTGGCTGGCCGCCAGCTCCCGGTGACATGGCAGCAGTTTGGGAAAACCGTCGCGCTGAGCGCCGCCGCGCTGGTGGCCGAAGCTGGCCTGACATGGCTGCGCCACCGCATGGAAAATACCCCGCCCACATCCACTGCGCTGGCCCGCCCCACAGCGGCTGCGCCTGCAACCGCCGATACTTCCGCAATCACGAAAAGCCCGGTTGGCAGCGTGGTGACGATTGTGAGCCAGCGCGTGATTGAAGTGTGGGAAGGCGCTGATGGCAAAAAGCAGATCAGCGAACGCCATTTCTGGCGCCGCACCGAAGAATAAGCTCCTTATGAGTCACGCGCTATTCTGTTGGCGCGCCAGCCGTGCTCCCGTAGTCTTGCGGAACATAATTTGCTGCTAGTACGTCATACTGGCAGCGGGCAGGCAATGGGCACGGCCTGACAAGCGGGGGCTCCTGTCGGAAACCACATATGGCTCAGGCATTATCAACCAGCGAATATATTCAACGGCGACTTCAACCCATGCGGCGGCGGCTTCAGCTGCGCGACTGGCTTCTGCTGGCGACGCGCACGCTCTGGCTGGCGCCGGCGGGCTTTGCGTTGCTGCAGATCATTGGTCGTTTGACCCCTCTTCCCAGCCTGCTGCTCTGGTCGCTGGTGCCGCCGGCGCTGTGGCTGCTCTTCATCCTTGGCGCGCTCGTGTTCCGCCGGCTGCCCGCCGCCCAGGTGGCGCGGCGCGTCGACCTTGAGCTGGGGCTGCGCGAGCGCCTTTCCACCGCGCTTGAGCTCGGCAGCCAGAAGGCCGAAAACCCGCTTGCGGGCCAGCAGCAGGACGATGCGCGCACGTTTGCTGAAACGCTGCGCCCGCGCATGCTGCCGCTCGCCATTGCGGTTGCGCGCAGGCCGCTCTTTGCCGCGCTTGGCGCGCTGATACTCGGCGTGGCGCTGGCGGTGCTGCCTAACCCGCAGACGGCGGTGCTGGCCGAGCGCGCGGCGGTGCGGCAAGTAGCAGCCCAGATCGCCGACCAGACGCAGCAGCTGCGCCAGCAGATTGCGCAAAGCCAGACGCTCACGCCCGAGGAG
>LJCR01001612.1 GCA_001399705.1 Kouleothrix aurantiaca | reverse complement strand
GAATATCGACCGTGGAAATGTGGTTGCTTACAATCAGGTACCAGCGTTGCGGGCTCAGGCCAGCCAGGCCGCGTATGTCCCAGCGGATCGACTGCGTACTTTCCAGAATGCGGCTGTTCGCGTCGATCCAGCGCTCGGCAATCCGCACCAGCGTTTCTGAACAGCGCTCGCGCCAAGCCGGCAGCGGCAGCGCAAACTTCGCCAGCGTCACGGCGAAAAAGGGCACAAGCGCGCCGAGCAGGTTGCCCAGCAGCAGCAGGCCGGTGATCGCGCCAAGCAGCGGCGCGGGCAATCGTTTGATCATCGGGGGCTCCTTTTGTGCCACCGGGCTCGGGGCAAGAGTGGTGGCGGCGCGCTTATTTTACCATACCGTGCCGGCAAGGCGGGGGCACAGCCCGTGCTGTAAGCACGCTACCAGTGGCGCGCACGCGCCCTCGCGGAAGGAGTTCTGCCATGAGCAGCAAGAAATCGACCTATATCGACCGCCGCGACGACGTGAGCCCGAAAGAAGGCGAGCGCGAGTATGGCGATGTGACGTTTGCCGACCCTACCAACAAGAAATACCCGGTCGATACGCCCGAGCATGTGCGCGCGGCATGGAGCTATATTCACCACAAGGACAACGCTGCCAGGTACGATGCCGACGAAGTCGAGACGATCAAGGGCCGCATTCGCCGCGCCGCCAAGCAGCATGGCGTCGAGCTGCGCGACGAGTAAGCCGAAAACTTCTACAGCCAGCAAACAGCATAGCTACGCACTACGCACTATGCACACAAGCATTGCGTAGTGCGCAGTGCGTAGTGAAGAAAATGAAAGGACACCATGCCCTCGCACAGCTACGATTTTCTGGTGATTGGCGCGGGGCCGGCCGGTAGTGGCGCAGCCAGCGCTGCCGCACAAGCCGGCCGCAGCGTGGCGCTGATCGAGCGCGACAAGATCGGCGGGACATGCCTGAACTACGGCTGCGACCCGACCAAGGCGCTGCTGCACCTGGCCGCGCAGCTCCACGAGGCGGGCCGTGCCGCCCGCACCGGCCTGCACCTCGGCGACCCGACGGCAGACTGGGAGAAGGTGCAAGCCTACCTGCGCAAAACCATCAATCAGGTGCGCGGCGGCAGCGACGCAGCCACCCGGCGCAAGCTTGGCGGCGAGGGCATCGACGTGTACAAGGGCACGGCGCGCTTTCTCAGCCCGCACGAGGTGCGCGTGAACGGCGAAACCCTGCGTGCCGAGTAAATTCTGGTTGCCACCGGCAGCGTGGCCGCCGCGCCGCCGGTCGAGGGCCTGCACGACGCCGGGTTTATCACCAACAAAGAAGCGGTGAGCTTGCCCGCGCTGCCGCGCCGGCTGGCGATCATCGGCGGCGGGCCGATTGGCGTGGAATTCGCCCCGCTGTTTAGCCGTTTCGGCGTCGAGGTCACGATTCTTGAGCAGTCGAATGAGCTGCTGGCGAAGGACGACCGCGAGCTGGCCGCGCAGTTGTGCGAATTGCTTTCTGCCGAGGGCATCCGCATCGAGGCTGGCGTGGAATTACACGAAGTGAGTGCAGCGCGCGGCCGCAAGCAGCTCCAATTCGGCCGGCGCGGGCACGCCACCGAGCGCCTGATCGTCGACGAAATTATGGTCGCGGCAGGGTTTCGCCCGGTGCTGGAAGGG
>LJCR01001610.1 GCA_001399705.1 Kouleothrix aurantiaca | reverse complement strand
GTTTTAGGGCAGTAAAATGCCTTGTTGTGCATCGTAACCCCCAACCCCTAACCCCCAACCCCTGCGCTGAAAGCGCACTAGCGCGCCTCGCCATCGGCCACGTCGTCGGTCGTCAGGGCAATATTGGGCGAGCGAAAGCGCGGCTGCAAGGGGCGAAAGCGCTGGCCGAGCGCCTGGTGGCCCTGCCCAATCACCAGCAGCGCGCCGGGGTCGGCGGCGGCCACCACCTCGCGCAGCTCGTTCACCTGCGAGCGGTTGATGGTGGTGAACAGAACGTCGTGCGGCTGGTGCGTGAACTTGCCCTCGCCGCGCCATGCCGTCACGCCATAGCCAAGCTGCTTCATAATCGCGCCCGCCACACGGTCGCCGTGGTCGGTGACAATCGTGGCAATGCGGATGACGCCCGGCCCTTCCAGCACATAGTCGGCCACCAGCCCCCAGATAAACAGCGTCATCAGCGCGTACATCGCCGCTTCCCAGCTGAACAGCAGCGCCGCAAACACAATAATCACGCCATCGACGCACAGGTAGGCCTGGCTGAGCGGCATGCCCGTCAGGCGCTGCAGCACGCGCGAAATAATGCCGGTGCTCGCGCCCGCGCCGCCGCCGCGGTAGAGCAGGCCCGCGCTCACCCCGCCCACCACGCCGGCATAGATCGCGTTCAGCAGCAGGTCGTTGCTGATGCCGCCGTGCGGCAGAAAGCGCGCCACAATGTCCACGCCGCCGCTGGAAATGATCGTGTAGAGCAGCGAGCGCCGCAGAAAGCGCCAGCCGCCCAGCATGCGGAAGCCCAGCGCCAGCAGCGGCACGTTGAAGCTCAGCATCACCAGGCTGAGCGACCAGCCGGTGATCGCGTTGATGATGATGCCGATGCCGCTCACGCCACCCGGCGCGATGCGGTGCGGCGCCAGAAACAGCGCGACGTTCAGCGCGGCGATCAGCCCGGCGACACTGATGAGCAGGTAATCGACCACAGCGCCCACGGTGAAGCGGGCGCGCGGGCGCGACAGAACGGCGGACATACGGGCCTCCTGATGCTGAAAATCTTCGCTGCTGCGGTGCGCGCACGATACACGCGCGCCGCTGGGATGTCAAGCGGGAATGACGAAGGACGACTGGCAACCGACGAACGACAACCGACAACCGACGACCGACCGCTGACGACGAGTGTGTGGCCGGTTGCCCGTGGTCCGTGGTCATTCAGCAAACAGCAACGGATTTCCGCAGGGCTGCACTAGCTCGATTGCTCCAGGCAGGCCTGCGCGCGGGCGAGCTGCTCGCGCACTGCGTCGGGTGCGGTGGCACCAGGCACGCGCCGCGACGCCGCCGAGCGCGCCGGGTCGAACATGTCGATTACGTCTTCTTCGAACAGCGCGCTCGCGGCGCGGAATGACTCGAACGGCAGGCCGGAAAGCGTGGTGCTGCGCCCCTCGGCCTCGCGCACCAGCACGCCCGAAACCTTGTGCGCCTCGCGGAAGGGCATGCCCCGATCCACCAGATAGTCGGCAATGTCGGTGGCGAGCATGGCGTCGTCGAGCGCGGCACGCATGCGCGCGGTGTTGAAGCGCGCCGTGGCAATTGCGCCGGCGGCCACCGGCAGCGCCAGCTCAAGCGTATCGGCGGCATCGAACAGCGGCTCTTTATCTTCCTGCAGGTCT
>LJCR01000162.1 GCA_001399705.1 Kouleothrix aurantiaca | reverse complement strand
ATTTGACCCCAATGTCGCGAAGTAACCTGGCGCTTTCCGTTTCCTGAGCACATCCTGGTCGTTCCGCGCCGAAGGCGCATTTTTCCAAATCGATCGACCAGCCCGAGAGGACTGGCCGCCGCCGTGGGGCGTGGGGGGTTGGGGGGCGGCTACCTCAGTTTTCCTCAAATTACCTGGGAGTCCATATGATCCCTCGGCGTCGCTATGCAGCACCATTTCATCCGCTACCGGGGCCTCAGCGGACGATCGATCGCGATCGCGATCGCCGATCATGTGATCGATCATGTTGCCGATCAAGCCGCCGAACTGCTCAGGAGGCACAAAAAAAAGCGGTTGGGCGGTCGTGGAGGGCGCTCTGTCCGGCAGCCTCCTCACGCCGAGCTTGGCGGCGCCCTGAATGGTCAGCACCTGGTTCTGATCGATCAGCGCCTGCTGCGAGGCCAGCGCCAGGATGTCGTTATCGGCAGGCAGTGCCCTCGCCTCGGCATCATCTGTAGCCAGAACGCCAAGGCGTTCCAGGGCCGGGGTTGTCACGCCCATGTGGAGGCTGGCGAGTGCCAGGGCGTACTGGCCGACGTCGGAGAGTCCGCAGAGTGGGGTCGTCAGGTAGCGTGTAATCACGGCCTTATGCCGCCCGTGAAGATCAAGTTTGCCCATGCAGACATCGAGCAGCCGGCGGTCGACTCGGTACACATCGACATGGCGCGGCCGACCGAAGTGGGCATCGTCCGTCCACGGGCGCGGCGTGCCGCTGATCCGCCCCCAGGTTGGTAGGTATGTGGTTTTCTTCCCGGACTGCCGTGTTTCGATCGCCCAGCCGCCCGCGACGAGCCGCTTGATCGCCCGGAGCACCGCTCCGCGGTTGAGGCTCGGATCATAAGCAAGGATGTCGCCGGCCGAAATTAAGAGCGGCGCCTTGGTCGCCGTAACCAGGCGCATCATCAGCGCGTAGATGCCGATCGCCAGGGGATTGTCGCGCAGGTCCAGCAGCAAATGACGCGGGACGGCGATGTAGTAGAATTGAACCGCTTTGGTAGCGGTGCGCGTTGATGCGGGCTGCGACGTCACTGTCCGGGCATCTGCCGGTGACGAAGGAGGGCCCATATCCTTGCTCCGAGCATCCGTTGCGCCCTTGGCGCATTGCGATGCTGAACATCCAGGTTTTCATCTTGACCTGGCTGGTGGCGGATGCTATAATTCGGAGCAAACACAACGTCGGTCGCCGCAAATATGCGGAACCGGCACGGGTGCGGGGACTTCGACGGCGCTTCGCGGGCTGACAGTCGAGGTCCCTTCCTTTTTGTTATGGTTGCTCCAGATACACGGATCAGGCCCGTGTGTTCACAATTGCTAATTGCAGTCTTGTAAAGATTTTGTTACGATTTGTTTTTCTTCGTGCTTCAATCCCAATGTTAAAAATCAGCTAATGCCCTGAGAGTCTAGCAGGATCAGTTCGGACATTCAACCCTAAACTCGCGTCAATCTCGCGACACTTTTTGCTTCGTTCGGACTCGTTCGGACTCGTTCGGACTCGTTCGGACTAAATTTGTCGCAAGTTTGTCCGAACGAGTCCGAACGTTAGTGCGGGCGCTGGCGGTAATAGCGGCGCTTGTTCGTGCGCCCCTCCTCAAAGAGCAATCCTATCTGGACCAGTTCAGTCAGGTCGCGTTGGAGCTGGCGACGGTCAACCGCGTAGAGACGTTCGAGGTTCTTTCGGGGTTGCTCGTTACTCCGCTGCTCCATGATGCGCCGGAGTTGCTCCTGAACCTCGGCGCGCGTCGCCGCGCCGCCAAGCTGCTCGACCGTGGTCACGATTTCGCGAAGCCGCCCCGTCAGCGTCGGTGGGATGGGCTGCGCGCCGGCCAGCGGCACCTCTCTCGGCTCGAATCGTAGCGCGGGGATGCTCACCGAGAAGAAACCGCCGTGATCGATGATGGTCGGCGCGCTGAGCCCCCACTCCTCCAGTACGCGGTAGATGAGCTTGTAGCCGATCCCAAAGCGCTCGACGTACCCGGCGTTACGGAGCAGCTCTGCCAGCACCGGATTTCGGCGCACCCCCGGCGTGCGTCCGATGGTGTCGACCGTAACGCCGGGCGGGAGCCCGCCCGGGCTCATCACCTCAAGTCGATCGGGAAACAGCTTGATTTGGATACCCGCGCCGCGCACGGACCAGTCGCGATGCAGCACCGCGTTGTTGACTACCTCGCGGAGGACGTGCGGACTGATGGCATGCTCGTCGATCCGCTCGGCACCCTCCATGCGGCTGCGTTGGGGGTTGAGGGTGTCCAGAAACGCCAGACTTCCCTCAATCTGGGTAAATGCCGTCCCCGTGATCGTGCGCCGCTTGACGATCGCACCGGGCTCCTCGTACGGGGTCGAGAACTTCGCGATGTCGATTTCCGCCGTCAGAAAGCGCTCGGGCCGGATGCCGAACGCGATCAGCCCGACGAGCGTCGGAGTCGGATGAAAGCCGCTTCCGACCACGCACTCGTGATGCCGCAGGTAGCCCAGCGGGTCGTCGGTGCCGTCGTACCCGCGACGCGAGATCGCCCGCTGAATGTGTTTCTCGACGAGGGCAAGATCGAGGTCTTCCCAGGTGGCCCCGCGAACGGATAACAACTCCGGTCGCTCCTCGTAGTCGAGCACGCCGGCGATATGGCCGTTTGCGGTATACCCGCCGCCGTTCGTGGCCCTGGTGGAGAAATCAAACTGCTGCTGGATTGCCTGCTGCGACGCGTCAAGTTCTACTGCTGGCAGTGACATCCCGAGCACCTCCTGTAACGCGCGCCGAATCTCGGTTGACTCGGCCGGCTTGATGATCGGCAGTGACACCCCCATGTGCTCAATCTTGCGCAGCGCCTCCGGGTGCCCGGTTATCGGGATAATCGGAACCATAGCATGATGCTGGCGGATGGTGGCGCATAGCATCGCGCCGTCGATGTCGGGGAGCATCAGATCCAGGATCACCGCATCCACGCTTTGGATATGCTCAGCGATCATGCGCATTGCCTCCTCGCCGGTTGTCGCGGTGAGTAAGCGACAACCGCGAGCGGCGATGCGCACGCTAATGAGTGATTCTTGGGCGTCGTCGATAGCGAGCACCGTGGGCATGGACTGTTCCTCTACGGCTTATGATCCGGCTTTCCGGGCCGCACTCGCGGCTAGTTGATCTCTGCGCGGCGTGCGGTGGCCTGCAATCGGGCGCGTACTTTCCGGGAGATGCTGGTAATACTCGGCTGCCGCGGCGACGACCACGCCTTTGGTGATCGGCGCCCTAAGAATCTCGCTGAGACGCGCCGCCTCAAGCTCGATGGCCATGTGCAACTCGATCGGCAGCTCTAATGAGCGGAATGGCCGGATGCTGGGTGGTGGGATCAGCGACTGCATCCATGCGTTGCGTTCCTCGGGTGGGGCATCCAGAAACACGCAGACTGCGCAGAGCGCCACCGCTCGCTTTGACACGGCGTAGCTGGAGAGTGCTGTTTGCCGTAGCGCTTCCATGTCGAGCACGGTGTGCGCTGCGATTGGGAGGCCGAGTTGTCGGCCGCGCGCGTCGGAAGACATGAATGTCCTCGCTTCGTAGCCGCGGCCTCGCGGCGGTGCGGCAGTGAATGGACGCGAGTATACCATGCCTGGCGCCTGTTGTCGAATGACAATACTGTGGATTGACAATAATGTAATTATGTGATAAAATCAGCGAGTAGTTCTGTAATTGGACGGCTTTCCTATGCTGTTCGTGCGGAACACAGGATCATAATGCAGCAGGATGCGTCTGTCCCTCAAATCTGGTAGAGCGGGCCGGCAGTATCGGCGTGTTTGCGCCTGTCTCTTTGGTTCACGCTCATCCTGCGCTACCGCGCGAGGGCCGCATGGCCAGTGATCTTAATCGTGTCTTGCTGAGTGGCCGCCTTGGCGCCGACCCCGAGAGGCGGCGGACGCGCAGGCCATGCGCCGTTTTCCGTGTCGCCGCGAACCATTTGGAATGCGGAGGCGAGCACGCCGAGTGGTTTCGGATCGTCACCTGGGACGCGCTGGCCGAGGGATGTCTGGAAGCGCTGCGTCGCGGCGCGCCGGTCATGATCCTGGGCCGCCTTCAGACGCGCATATGGGTCGATCAAGCAACACGCCAGGAGCGGTCCGTGGTTGAGGTCGTGGCCAGCTTCGTGCTGGATGCGAGAGGCGGCCGATCCTGGAGTGATGGTGATGTGTCTGAGCCGGAGTGGGAGGCTGCCGCCGCCGCGCTCGCGGCGATGAACGCGGATCTCGACGCAGCTCTGGACGCGCCGCCAACCCCGCCAGCGCTGCCGGAGCCGTCCGGTGAGTGGACGCCGCAGTGGGAAGCCGGGCCACCTGTTCGTGATCCGGCTGCGATCAGGCGCTGCCGAGCCGCCAGGCGGGCGTTTTTTGAGCGCTGGGGCCATCTCGTACGGCCGCGGCGGTTTAGTGAGATCCGCCGGTTTCTGCCCGGTGTTGATGAGCCGACAACCGCTGAAGGATGGAATCTGCTCGCTGAGCAGATGGCCGCGGCTGTGGCCGCGCGAGTGCCGGCGTTTTCAGTTGAGGACCTGCCCGCGTATCTGGCCGGCGTCTCAGCAGCCGCCTAGACGCGCCACGCGCCGCGTTGAGAGGCGCGAAGGATCGATCGCGGGTCTTTCCCTTCCATCGGCAGCGGCGCAGGGCGAACCGCCGAACACGACGGCGATCTGGGACAGTGTCCCACATCGCGCGAGCTGCTCCCCGTCTTACGTGGAGAACATTTGATGAAAAGAACGAGCACACCTGAGGCTCCACATGGCCTGCCGATTGTGGCCGAACGCATGCCTGAGCGCACCATTGAGGCGCTGCTGGATGGCGCTGTGCGGCTCGGTACCACCCGTGGGGTCGATTATCTTCGCGTCGGCGTGGTCCTGGCGCGCGATGAGGCCAGCGGCACACTCCTCGGAATCTACGCGACCGAGCAGCAGTGGGGCGAGACGACCGCCGCGGCGCTGATCGAGCGCGAGACGGACAATCAGCGGCTCAGGACCGCGCTTGCTGGCCAGGACGGTCAAATCGCGGCGCAGGCCGAGGAACTCATGCGACTGCGCGCGCAGCTTGCGGCGCGAGGCGCTGCTCAGCCGGCCGAGCCGGCTGTTGGAACGGCAAAGCCGCGCGCCCCGATTCCATGCCCCGACCCGACTTGCACCGAGACGCGGGAAACCGGACAGGCGCTGGGCCGGCACTGCCAGACCGCTCACGGCGCGACGCTGAGCGAGCTGCGCGCGCGGTATGCGGCGAGTGCGATTGCGCCTGACGCAGCTCAGTCGCCCGCGCCAGGGTCTGATCCTGATGTGCTGCCAGCCCAGGAGCCAGAGAAATGCCCGGAATGCGACGTGACCCTGCCGCCGAAACTCCTGGCGCATCATACGATCGAAGCGCACGGTGAGTTGCTGACCGTGTTGCGCCGGCGTCAGAGCGCCGCGGATGGAGCCGCGCCGCTGGTGACCCAGCCCGCGCGCCATCGACAGCACGCTGCGCCACTTGCCCTCGTCGTCGGCGCGCCGCCGCCTTTGGCTGATCCCGCCAGCAACCTGGCCACCGCTGCTGCCGTAGAGGTTGCACTCGCCGCCCCGACAGCCGCAAGCGCTGTGGTTGCTTCAGACGACGCTGTCGCGGCGGTCGCGGCACTTGAGACCCCGGAAGCGCAAATCGTCGACGAGCGCGCGGAGGAAGCGGCGCCGCCTGAGAATCTGAGCGACGATCAGGAACTGGCCGCGCTGGAGCGCGAATCCGAATTGCTCGCGCAGCAGGCCGCGGACGAGTTCGATCAGGAAACCCCGGCGCCCGAGCTTGAGGAGTTGCTGCTGAACGACCCGATGCGCTGGTATCTCCACCAGATTGGAAAGACGCCGCTGCTGGTCGTCAACAAAGTGGTCAATGAGGAGGCCGATCTGGCGGAGCGCATCGA
>LJCR01001609.1 GCA_001399705.1 Kouleothrix aurantiaca | reverse complement strand
CTTCCAGGCCGCGCTCGTGCAGCGCTTCGAGGTGCGGGCTGTGGCGCACGCTTTCAAGGTCGCTGCCCATCACGTAGTAGATCTCGTCTTGCCCGTCGATCATGCGGCTCTTGTACTCGGCCAGCGAGGTCAGTCCCTCGCCCGAGGCGGTGCTGTGAAAGCGCAGCAGTGGCAGCAGATCGGTGCGCGCGGCGTACTCGACGGCGATGCCTTCTTTCAGGAACACGCCAAACTCTTTCCAGAAGGCGGCGTACTTCTCGGCATCCTTCTCGGCCAGCTCGCCCAGCTCTTTGGTCAGGCGGCCCGTCAGCGTCTTCTTGATGCGCGCCAACACCGGGTTGCTCTGCACCATCTCGCGCGAGACGTTCAGCGGCAGGTCTTCGCTGTCCACCACGCCCTCGACAAAGCGATAGTGGTTGGGCAGCAGGTCCTTGGCTTCTTCCTGAATCAGCACCTTGCGCGAGTAGAGCTTGATCTTGCCCTCAACGCGCCGCTCGATCATGCCGCGCTCGCGCTTGGCCGGCACGAACAGAATGCTGTGCAGGTCCACCGGCACGTCGGTGGAGAGGTGAATCTGCATCAGCGGCTCGTCGAAGTCCATCGTCAGCTGGCGGTAGAACTCGGGGTACTTTTCGGCCTCGACGTTGCGCGGGGCCTGCCGCCACAGCGCGGTCTGCTGGTTGGCGCGCTCGTCGCCGACATACACCGGCCAGGCCACAAAGTCCGAGTGCTTTTTGATCACCTGCTGGAGCTTCCACGCCTGCGCGAAGTCGGTGGCGTCGTCCTTCAGCTTGAGAATGATCGTGGTGCCGCGCTCGGCCTTTTCGGCCGGCTCGATGGTGAAGGTATCGCCGCCGGTGGCAGTCCACTTGGCGGCTTCAGCATCGGGCCGGTGCGAGCGCGAGATCACGGTGACTTCGTCGGCCACCACAAACGCCGAGTAGAAGCCCACGCCAAACTGGCCGATGATCTGGCCGCGCTGGCCGGCTTCGAGCCGCTCCATCAGCGCGCGCGCGCCCGATTGCGCAATCGTGCCCAGGTTTTCGATCAGCTCTTCGCGGGTCATGCCAATGCCCGTGTCGGTGATCGTCACAGTCTTGGCGTCGGCGTCGCCGCTGACATGAATCGCCAGCTCGGCCTCGGGGTCGAGCACGTTCTGGTTGGTCAGCATTTCGAACTGCACGCGATACAGCGCGTCCGAGGCGTTCGAGATCAGCTCGCGCAGGAAGATTTCGCGGTCGGTGTAAAGCGAATGCGCAAGAATATGCAGCAGCTGCTTGACCTCGGCACGGAACGGCACGGGCGTTGGCTCAGAAGCGGGATGCTCAACTGGTTCAGTGGTCATGTCCACACACCTCCATGGATATTAGCAGACTCGGTTTGACAGTGCTAATAATAGCGAAGAATAGGCGCTTCGGCAAGTTAGCGTTGTGTTAACATGCCCCGCCGAGCGGCGGGCGGCGATTGCGGGAAGCAGATTCGGCGCGCTACAGCAGGTCGTCGTCGTCGGGGGTGGCGGCGTCGAGCTTGCGCACCAGGTTCAGCATCGGGTCGATGGTTAGCTCGCCCAGGTCGGGGAAGGCGACATTCAGCAGCTCGCGGCCATCTTCCACCCGGCTTTCGAGCACTTCGCCGTCGCCGTAGGGCAGGCAGAACAC
>LJCR01001608.1 GCA_001399705.1 Kouleothrix aurantiaca | reverse complement strand
GTTCATCCACGAATGGATTATGTATTATGACAAGCCCGGCACCGCGCTGGCTGCGGCCCTTCAATATTTTCTGGCGCATTGTGGTGGCGGTATCGCTGCTGCTGGGCGCGCAGGACGCCGTGGGGCAGGATGCCACGCTGCTGCGGGGCTGGCGCGGCGCGCTGATGCTGGCGCTGATACTTGCCTTTGCCGCCGCCTACATCTGGTTCGACCGTAACGAAACGCGGCAGCAGGAGCGCTGGCCGGTGCCCTACCGCACCGTACTGCTGTACCTGATCGTCCAGCTTGCCATTGTGGGCGGCCTGCTGCACTTTAGCAGCAGCTTTTTCGGGCCGCTGCTTTCGCTGCTCGGGCATGTGTTTGGCGCGCTGCCAATGCGCCGCTGGTGGTTCCCAGCCGGGGCGATCGTTGCGCTGCTGGCCGCGCCGGTAGGCATCTACGATGCAATTGCCGAGCGCGACTGGGGTTCAGTGTTCGGTTTTGTGTTCTCGCTAAGCATCCTTATTGTCCTGGCGGCCTTTGTGGGCCTGATGTTTGGCGAGCACTACCGGCGCGAGGCGCTGATTGCCGAGCTGCGGCGCGCCAAGGACGACCTGGAGCGCTATGCCACGCAGGCCGAGGAGCTGGCCGCGCTGCGCGAGCGCACCCGCCTGGCGCGCGAAATGCACGACAGCCTGGGCCACGCGCTCCAGGCTGTCGTCCAGAATCGCCACAAACAGGTCTTCTTTGTCGCGGAAGTGGTAGTACAGCCCGGCCTTCGATACGCCCACGGCTTCCGCGATTTCGCGCATCGATATGCCGTTATAGCCGGCTGCAACAAACAGGCGCGTCGATTCGGCCAGGATGCGCTCGCGCAGCGCGACATCGGTGGTCATGGCTGTGCCTTTTTCGCGTGGCGTGTGTGGCGAGAGTATATCATACCTGGGCCGGGCGGCGCGCCTCGCCGCGCTCGGCAGTGCTGTGCGCCAGCTGGGCCAGCTCGGCGGCGCGGCCCTTCAGGCCCAGCGCGGCCAGCGTGAGGACCACCATCACCAGCCCAATGATCAGGAACGACGCCGTGTAGCCGCCCACGCCGCCGCCGCGCGACCCGGCGATTGCGCCGGCCAGCGCGCCACCCACGAGCTGCCCAACGCTGGTGAAGATCGTCAGGATCGCCTGCGCCGCCGCGCGCTCGCTGGCGGGTGCCTCGTTCAGCATAATGTAGCGCAGCGCCGCGCCCAGCAGCACCGCCAGACCCAGGCCAAACAGCACCGTCGAAACGTAGAACATGACCAGCGACGTGGCGAACATGCTCAGCAGCAGCGTGCCCAGCGCGACCAGCCCGCTGCCCGCCAGCACCACCACGCGCGAGCCCGCGCGGTCGAGCACGCGCCCCGAGGCCGGCGAGCCCACCGCCATCGCCAGCACGATCGGCAGCAGCATAAAGCTCGCCCGCGACTCGCTGACCTTGAACGCTGCCACAACCAGCTCGGGAACGAAGACGATCGCGGCTTCGGCCAGGCCCGCGCCGGCAGCCAGCGCCGCTGTCAGCGCGATCTGGCGGCGCGTGAACAGGCTGGTGCGCAGGATGGGATCGGCGGCGGTGCGCTCGGTGCGCCAGAGCGCTGGCACCAGCACGGCGGCGAGCAGCAGGAAAGGCCAGACGTTCAGGGAAAGCA
>LJCR01001607.1 GCA_001399705.1 Kouleothrix aurantiaca | reverse complement strand
CCTGCTGGATGATCTCGATGCAGATCTGCTTGCCTTCTTCGGCCTGGCGATTTTTGGGCGTTTTGTTCAAGCGATCCATCAGCGCGTCGGGGATCCACACGCCCGGCACGCGCGTGCGCATAAACTCGGCAGCTTTGGCCGAGCGCAGCGGGCCAACGCCCACCAGAATGAAAACTTTTTCGTGCACACCCAGGTCGCGCACGCCCTGCATAAAACGCTCGAAGCGCGGCACGTCGAAGCAGTACTGGGTTTGAACAGGAATGAACTGCGCGCCGGCCGCGACCTTTTTGGCCAGCCGGTGCGGACGCCAGTCGTAGGGCGGCGCGAAGGGGTTTTCGGCAGCGCCAAGAAACATGCGCGGCGGCGTGGTGAGCTTGCGCCCGCTCAGAAACACGCCGCGGTCACGCATGGTGCGGGCGACCTGCAAGAGCTGGATCGAGTCGAAGTCGAAGACGCGCTTGGCCTCGGGCTGGTCGCCGTAGGTCACGTCGTCGCCGGTGAGGCAGAGCACATTGCGCACGCCCAGGGCCGCCGCGCCCAGCAGGTCGCCCTGAATGGCGATGCGGTTGCGGTCGCGGCAGCTCACCTGCAACACCGGCTCGTAGCCGGCGCGGGTCAGCAGCGCGCAGCAGCTCAGGCTGCTCATGTGGCAGTTCGCGCCCGAGCCGTCGGTGGCGTTGATGGCGTCGCAGACCTCGGCCAGCACCAGGGCATTTTTGTAGACATCAGCCGGGTCGGCGCTGTCGGGCGCATCGAGCTCGGCGGTGACGGCGAAACGGCCCGAGCGCAGCACGCGCTCAAGCCGGCTGATTGTGGCGGGGGCAGGGCTCGTTGGCGCGGATGCTCGGGTCATGGCTCACCAGTTCGCAAGTTACGGGTTCGCAGGTTACGGGTTTGCAGGTTTACAAGTTGCACGTTGGCAGGTTTACAAGTTGCATGTTGGCAGGTTACAGGTTTGAAGGTTTGCGAGTTCTCAGTTTTGCGGTTTGTGATTCTTGGTTCCTCGCTAACCTGCAACCTTCAAACCTTCTAACGTGTTAACTTTTCCCCACCGATTGCCAGCCCTTGGGCGTTTGCGCGTCGGTGCCGTCAAGCATATTCACCCACGACGACGTGCCTTGCAGCGAGCGATTTACTGGCGGCTGCACGACATGAATTTCGTCGGCAAAGATCAGCATGCTCTGGCTGCGCTGCCACGCCTGCGTCCACACGCACGGCATGTCGGGAATAACTTCGCAGTTGCCGTTCGGGCGCACGCCGCCGCACGGACCGTTGCGCAGGTTCTTTGGGCAGTTCATCGGGCATGTCATGCCGGTGCTATGCAGAATGCACTGGCCGCACATCTGGCAGTTGAAGGCATAGCCCTTCACCACCTCTTCGCTGCGCACCATAAAGCGTTCGGCAAAGCGCGGCGCGACCTTCCGCACCAGCGGGTAGCTCAGCGTGATCAGCCGCTTCGAGGCGACATAGGCGACCTCAAGCAGTTTGGGGTGGTTTTTTAGCCACTCGCTGCCCGGCGCGCGGCGGGCTTCTTTCATCTGCGTCTCGGCCATATGTTTCCATTTACGATTTACGATTTTGGATTTACGATTGACTCGGCCAGCACGCCAAATTATCAACTACCAATCCCCAAACCCTATTCCCTATCCCCCCACCCCT
>LJCR01001606.1 GCA_001399705.1 Kouleothrix aurantiaca | reverse complement strand
CTCATGAACTGCCCGCAGTCGGGGCACTTCTGCGTGCCCGCAGCGATCGCGACGATTGCCGCGAACGCCTGCGCGTTGCGGTACGGCTGGTCCAGGTACGCCTCGGCGATTTTTATCGCGTCCTCGCCCACGCCGCCTATTTCGACCATGTGCGTGGCGTAGGTTTCCAGCGCCCGCCGCTCCGACGTGGAATGCGGACCGCTGCCAAGCGGCTTGGAGCCGTTCGCCAGCTCGACGATGCCGGGCAGGCCGCGGACAAACTGCTCCGCGCGCCCGCTCAGCTCAGCCGGGTAGTTCTCCAGCCAGGCGGGTTGGCAGACGTGCGGCTCCCGCCCCATAAACTGGCCGCATGTGCCGCACTTGAGCCCCTTGGCGTCCGCGTCGTCATCCCCATCGCCGCCGTCGCCGTCACCGCTCCCGCCGTTTCCACCGGGCGCAAGACCCAGAGCGGTCAGCAGCGCATTTGGATCGCGCTCGGGCATAACAGTGGGCGTCGTCAGGCCAGCCGCAGCCTGGGCAAAGGTACCTGCCGGGGCAATCAGGCTGCCGTCGGGCGCCGTCATGCTGCCGTCGGGGTGCAGCGTGCCGCCGCCCAGGAACAGCGTGCGCATCTGGTCGTCCGAGAGAGGCTGGACGCCGCCCTGCAAAGCAGCCGCAGCGCCCGTGAGGTCGCCGCGCCCGAGCGCGTCTGCGGCCGCCTGGAACGCCGCCTGAAAGCTCGGGCCCAGCAGCGTGCCGCCAAACGCGCCGGCCAGAGTGTTTGGGTCGATCCCCAGCGCGGACGCTTGCGCGGCAGCCCGCTGATCGGCGACGTACTCGGACGGATTCCGTCCTGCCGCCAGCGCCGCCGCGAAGTCAGCGCCGGAGATCGGCTGCAAGACGCGCGGCGCGGCGGGAGTGGTTATTGGTGATACAGTTGGAGCCGCTGTGCTGTTAGTGCCCGGCACCGTGGTGACTACATCAGACGAAATGTTTTCCCTTAGTGCGCCTGCAACCGCGGGATGCATGCCCTGGATCGCCGCGGCTGCCGCGCTCGGATCGAACGCCCTGGCTGGGCAGACGTGACCGCTCTGTCCCACAAACTGGCCGCAGTCAGGGCACTGTGGCGTACCCGCCGCGAACGCGAGCGCGCGAGCGAACTCTGCGCGATTGCGGATGTGGTCATTGAGGTAGTCTTGCGCCGCCCCGCGCAACTCCGCCGGCGCGGCGGAGCCGGACCGGATTGTGTCCGCACATCGCGTGAGTTGCGCTACCTCGTCCGCGCCCTCGGGGGGTAGCGCCCCATTCGCAAGTGCGATCATGTCGGCGCTGCTGTCGACTACTCCCCGCGCGACTGCGCGCCATCCTGGATGCGTCTGCGCCGCCCACGCGGGCGGCTGGCCCACGACGATGCCGGCGCGGTTCGACTCGTCTTCCAGTGCGCGCACGAGCGCGGCCGCGTGCTCCTGGTCGGGCTCGCGCACCACCGCGGCAGCGGCGGCGCGGGTCTCGGCGGAGAGCGCGACGCCCTCCGGGAGGAGGTTCGCGGCGATTGCGCCAGCGGCTACAATAACGGTGCGCTGGGCATCGGCGCGCACCGATCCCTCAGCCAGCTCGCGCACGCCCTCTGCCGACAGAATCGCGTGCGCCCAGCCCGGTGCCGTGGTGCGCACGTGCGCAC
>LJCR01001604.1 GCA_001399705.1 Kouleothrix aurantiaca | reverse complement strand
CATGCTGCTCAGGCCGCAAGGCCGCTAGGGCTTCCCGCCCCAGCACCCCGGCCAGGAGCTTCGCCCCTGGACCCGAAATGAATGTGGGTGACGATTGCAAAGCTGCGCGGTCATGCCTCCGTAGTGCCTGCCGCTGGCATCGGACAATCAAAGTACGGCTATTTCAGCACGTGATAGCGTGCCTTCTTCATGCTCGGTACGAGCGAACCTTGTGTTCGCCCTGATTGCCAACCAGGCTGGTACTGGCTTCCAGTTCTGCCGCAAAGCCTGCACAATTCGAGCGCAGGCTGCTCGGGCCGCAGAGCCTGCTCAATTCGAGCGCATGCTGCTCAGGCCGCAAGGCCGCTAGGGCTTCCCGCCCCAGCACCCCGGCCAGGAGCTTCGCCCCTGGACCCGAAAGGGAAGCAGTGCTAGGTGAAAGGGCCTGTGCTCATGCCTCCGTTATGCCACAAAGCTGGCATCGGACAATCAAAGTACGGCTATTTCAGCACGTGATAGCGCGCCTTCTTGATGCTCGGTACGGGCGAACCTTGTGTTCGCCCTGATTGCCAAGCAGGCTGGTACTGGCTTCCAGTTCTGCCGCAGAGCCTGCTCAATTCGAGCGCATACTGCTCAGGCCGCAAGGCGCTTTTGTATCCAAGCAGTACCAGCCCTAAGCCCAGCTTGCTCGGGCCGCAAGGCCGCATGGGCTACCCGCCCCAGCACCCCGGCCAGGAGCTTCGCCCCTGGACCCGAAATGAATGTGGGTAGCTATTGCAAAGCTGCGCGGTCATGCCTCCGTTTGCCACAAAGCTGGCAGCGAAAGAGCAAAGAATTCCAATTTTGGAAGTGTTTCAAACTGGCACTTGTTGAATCGTATGATGCCAGCGGCGAGCACCACGGAGGCATGACTGTACGCCATTTTGCCAGCCAATCACGCTCTTTTTGGGGTTCGGGGCAAGGCCCCGACGGCGAGGTGCAGGAGGCTGGCGGCAGCCTCTTGCCGCGGGGTTCGGGGGCGCGTAGCCCCTGATATGATCTCCAAACCTCCACATCGGGAACACGGGAGCGAAGCACCGCGAAAAGAAGAAGTAGGGGCGAAGCGTCCGCAAAAAACAAACACACATATGTTTGCTATCATGCCGCCGGAACCACTATGAGGAGGCGCACCATGGAATACGTTCGTTTCGGCGGAACCGGCATGAAAGTCTCGAAGCTGTGCCTGGGCTGCATGACCTATGGCGTGCCCGAGCGCGGCACCCACCCGTGGACGCTCGACGAGGAGCAGAGCCGCCCCTTCATCAAGCGCGCGCTCGAGCTGGGCATCACCTTCTTCGACACCGCCAACAGCTACTCTGACGGCACCAGCGAAGAGATCGTCGGGCGGGCGCTGCGCGATTTTGCCCGGCGCGACGAGGTTGTGATCGCCACCAAGGGCTTCTTCCCGTGGGGCGGGCGCCCGAACCAGGGCGGCCTGTCGCGCAAGGCATTGTTCGCCGCCATCGATGCGAGCTTGCAGCGCCTCGGCACCGACTATGTCGATCTGTACCAGATTCACCGCTGGGACTACGAGACGCCGCTGGAAGAAACGCTTGAGGCGCTGCACGATATTGTGAAGGCCGGCAAGGCCCGCTACATCGGCGCGTCGAGCATGTATGCGTGGCAGTTCGCGCAGGCCCTGTTC
>LJCR01001605.1 GCA_001399705.1 Kouleothrix aurantiaca | reverse complement strand
CCGCCGCATTCGCCTATGGCGCATTGGTGGTCGCAACCATCGCGCAGCTGGCGGTGCCCCAGCTCGTGCAGAACATGATCGACGCCGTGACGCGCGGCGCGACCGCCAACGCCATTCTGACGCAGGTGCCAGCGGCGCAGCAGGAAGCCGCCGCCCAGCGCGCCGGCACGACGCTCGCCCAGTTGCGGCTCGACCAGAGTAGCGCCGAGTCGCTGCTGATCAACGCGGCGCTGATTATCGTGGCCTTTGCCGTGCTGCGCGGCGTGTTCTCGTTCGTGCAGGCCTTCATGGCCGAGAAAACGTCGCAGGGTTTGGCGTTTGACCTGCGCAACGAGATTTTTGCCAAGGTCCAGCGCCTGTCGTTCAGCTACTACGACCGCAACCAGACCGGGCAGCTTATGATTCGCGCCACCGACGATGTCGAGAAGGTGCGTATGTTCATTGCGCAGGGTTTGGTGCTGGCCGCGCAGGCCTTTCTGCTGCTCACGGTCGCGCTGGCCATCCTGTTCTGGACGAACTGGAGCCTGACGCTGTGGATTCTGCCGACGCTGCCGCTCGCGCTGATCCTGTTTATGATCTTTGGCGCGGTCAGCCAGCCATTGTTTGGCGAAGTGCAGCGCCGCCTTTCGGCGCTCAACACGATTTTGCAGGAAAACCTGGCCGGCATCAAGGTGGTAAAGGCCTTCACGCGCGAGCCCTACGAATCGCAGCGCTTCGACCGCTCGGCCACCGACCTGATGGCGCAGCAACTGCGCGTCAGCCGCACCTTCGCCTTTCTGTTCCCGGTGGTCTTTCTGATCGCGCAGCTTGGGCAGGCGATCATTCTGTACTTCGGCGGCCGGCAGATCATTGGCGGTACGCTCGACCTGGGCGAGTATCAGAAGTTTAGCCTGTACCTGCTTTATGTCTTCTTCCCGCTCGGCCAGCTTGGCTTTATTATCTCGCTGATGGCGCAGGCTGGCGCGTCGGCCGGGCGCATTTTCGAAATCCTCGACTCGAAGAGCGATATTGTCGATAAGCCCGGCGCGATTGCGCTGCCGCCAATCGCGGGCAAGGTCGAGTTCAGGAACGTTACGTTTCGCTACTTCAACAGTGGCGAGGCGGTGCTGAAGAACGTGAGCTTTGTGGCCGAGCCGGGGCAGACGATTGCGCTGCTTGGCGCGACCGGCAGCGGCAAGACTACCATCATCAATCTCATCCCGCGCTTCTACGACGCCAGCGACGGCGCGATCACCATCGACGGGCACGACCTGCGCGATGTGACGATCGACAGCCTGCGCTCGCAGATTGGCATTGTGTTGCAGGAAACCAACCTGTTCAGCGGCACCATCCGCGACAACATCGCGTTTGGCCGGCCCGACGCGACAATCGAGCAGGTGCAGGCCGCCGCACAGGCCGCTGCCGCGCACGATTTCATTCTGTCATTCCCGCAGGGCTACGACACGCCGGTCGGCGAGCGCGGCACCACGCTTTCGGGCGGCCAGCGCCAGCGTGTTGCGATTGCGCGCGCGCTTCTGCTCGACCCGCACATCCTCATTTTGGACGACTCGACCAGCAGTGTGGACCTGCAGACCGAGCTGCGCATCCAGCAGGCGCTCGACAACCTGATGCACGGGCGCACCAGCTTTGTGATCGCCCAGCGCATCAGCACGGTGGTGAATGC
>LJCR01001603.1 GCA_001399705.1 Kouleothrix aurantiaca | reverse complement strand
CGTAATCGTGCACCAGCCGGCGACTACCGCCTGCGCCTGCTGGTGCACGATTACGTGGCCGAGCGCGTGCTTGGGCAGATCGAGCTTGGCAGCATTGCCGTCGCAGCGCGCCCGTAGCGGATGCGTGCCCGCGCCAGATATGCTACAATAGCCGCCGCAAACCCCAACTGTGGCTTTTTACGTGCGAGGAGCCGGCTCGATGCAGAGCGCAACGATCCTTGTGGTTGACGATGAACCACCGATCCTCGATCTGATCGCCAGCTACCTGCGGGCCGATGGCTTTGCCGTGCATACCGCGCTCGACGGCCCAACTGCCCTTGCGCAGGCACGCGCCACCCGCCCCGACCTGATTGTGCTGGATGTGATGCTGCCCGGTATGGACGGCCTGGAAGTATGCCGGCGCATCCAGCAAGAGTTCGACGTGTATGTGCTGATGCTGACCGCCCGCGCCGAAGAAATCGACAAGATCGTCGGCCTCTCGGTTGGCGCGGACGACTACCTGACCAAGCCGTTCAGCCCGCGCGAGCTGGTGGTGCGCGTGAAGGCGATCCTGCGCCGCAGCCGCACACTGGGGCCGCGCGCAACCCAGCCCACCCCCGAGCGTCCGGCGCTGCGCTTCGACGAGCTGGTGATCGACCCCGACACGCGTGAGGTGTGGCATAGCAACGCCCAGATCGACCTGACGCCGCGCGAGTTCGACCTGCTGTATGCGCTGGCCGAGCAGCCTGGCCGGGTGTTCAACCGCGACCAGCTGCTGGAGCGCGTGTGGGGCCACGATTTCGCCGGCATCGACCGGGTGGTGGACGTGCATGTGGGTCTGCTGCGCCGCAAGCTCGAACCCGACCCCGCCAACCCAACCTTTGTCCAGACGGTGCGCGGCGTGGGCTATAAGTTCGTTGGGCGCCGGAAATAACGTTCGCAAGTTGCAGGTTTGAATTTACAATGTGACTTACGCAGCTGGCCTGCCGAGCCTTCGGCAGAGCGGTACTCGATTTTTTCTTTGTGTGCGTTTTTTCCGCGCAGCATGGAAAAACCGCACACAAAAATAATCATTTCTACCTTGCTGCCGCAGGCAAAAGCACAGCGTTGGAGTGCCAAATAGTGCAAGTGCGTACGTTCTGCAAAATTCAAAACTCAACATGTAGCACTCAAAACTCACAACTCCTATGAGCTGGCTACGACATCTGCGCTGGAAGCTCTTTGTCTCGCACCTCTCGATCCTGGTGATCGGCGTGATCGTGCTGCTCGCCACGGCGCACTTTCTGGCCGGCACGCAGCTCGTGCCAGATTCGCAGCTTAGCCTGGGGCAATCGGCGTCGGAAACCGGCCAGCTCGATGCGGCCGAGCCGCCCGCCAGCCCCGCCAGCCAGCAAGCGCGCTTTCAGGCGGTGGTCGATCAGGGGCTGCTGATCTCGGCATTTGCCGCGCTGGCCGCCGCCGTGGTCGTCAGCCTGTTTGTATCGCGCCGGATCGTCGAGCCGCTGCAAGAGCTTACCTTCACCAGCCAGCGCCTGGCGCGCGGCCACTACCACGAGCGCACCACCACGCGCTCGGACGACGAGCTGGCCGACCTGAGCCAGAGCATCAACCAGCTGGCCGAGGCGCTGGAGCAAACCGAGCAGCGCCGCCTGGCCCTGCTGGCCGATGTGGCCCACGAGCTGCGC
>LJCR01001602.1 GCA_001399705.1 Kouleothrix aurantiaca | reverse complement strand
ACGTCGTCGTCTTCGAAGGCGCGCGCCACATGGAGCAGCGCATCGGCGCCGCCGATGAAGTTCAGCATTGCCGGTGGCAGGCCGCCGCTCTGGCGCGCGCCGCCGCTGATGCCACCCACGTCGACATACTGCACATCAGCAGGTGTGATCTTCTTCGGCTTGAACATCTGCGCCAGCACGGTCAGGCGCTCGTCGGGCACCTTCACCGTAGCGACATTTGGCTCAAGCTGGCCCGAGGCGTAGGCCGTAGTTTCGGCGGTGCCGCGTGTCAGCGCATTAAAGACAGTGGTTTTGCCACTATTAGGCAGGCCAATAATTGCTATTTTCATCCCGATCCCCAAACAGGCAGAATGCCTGTACTATGCATCAGGCCGCAGTATACCCGGCGGCGTGCATTCGCGCAACTATGCGAAATCGCACAGCGCTGTCGTTCTTTCTAGCAGATGCATGGCGCGTGTCGTGCTACCACTGCACTGCAACCGCGCGCAACGCTTTGGCAAGCAGTACTCAGGTTCTGCTTACAACTATGTAATACTATCTTAACCCTGGCAGCCCTTACGTTTGGAGCAGCGTTCAGCTATAATGGTACTATTACTGGCGCACAAAGAGTTTAACGAAGTTTTATCTTTAGTCGTCATGGGTGCGTAACTTCTTGCCGCGTCGTAGCATTAGTATAGGTAAGCAACCTATATTACACGGCGACACTGCAGCCAGCCACGCACACTGACGCCGAGAGTAATAATGGTTAGTGAACTGGAGCTGGAGCTACCGAAGATCATTGCACAAGCACAACGCGGCGACGCGGGGGCATTCGGCGATCTGTACGCACGGTACGCTAGCCTGATACTCCGCTACCTGTATGTGCGGGTGCGCGACCAAGAAGGGGCTCAGGATCTTACGCAAGAGGTTTTTGTCCGGGTGATCAAGGGCATTGGCGGGTTCGAGTATCGGGGCGAAAAGTCGTTTCTGGGCTGGCTCTATACTATCGCCAATAATGTTCTGATCGGGCAGGCGCGCCGCAAGCGCGCCATCTCGACACCGCTGGACGAAAATATCGAGCTCGTCGATCCGCGCGGTCAAGACGATGTTCTTTCGATCTACGACCGCGTATCGTTACAACAGGCAATCAGTCAGCTGACGCAAGATCAGCAGCAGGTACTAACGCTGAAGTTCTTTGCGGATATGACCAACGGCGAAATTGCCAGCGCAATCGGCCGCACCGAAGGGGCGGTGAAAGCGCTGCAGCACCGGGCCCTGCTGTCGCTCCAGCAAATCATGGTGAAGGAACAGGAAAGCCTGGCCGCCATCGATGCCGGGACTGACCAATGGGGTGGCTGGGACGAACCGCTCCGTTCGCGAGCGGTGGGAGCAGACGATCTCAATAAATCTGATCGTCGCTAGCTTTAGGAAGTTCTGCATATGCAGATTACGGAACGCAGCCAATCCGAGAGCCTGCCTGAAATTCTCGACCAGGCTCTTGTGCAGCTCCAGAGCGGGGCCAGCGTTGAGGAATGCCTCAGCGCCTACCCCCAGCATGCTGCTGCGCTTGAACCACTGCTGCGCGCCAGCGATCTGCTCCACGCTCAGGCGTCCGCTCCGCTGCCCGCAGAGATGGACGATTGGCTTGCGACTGGCGCCCTTGATTTTGCCGCCATTGCCGCCCAGA
>LJCR01001600.1 GCA_001399705.1 Kouleothrix aurantiaca | reverse complement strand
GTGCTGGCCACCGAG
The DNA here is from genome assembly GCA_001399705.1 of Kouleothrix aurantiaca. Lineage (GTDB taxonomy): Bacteria > Chloroflexota > Chloroflexia > Chloroflexales > Roseiflexaceae > Kouleothrix > Kouleothrix aurantiaca. Next base: position 1,652 of record LJCR01001600.1, on the reverse strand, counting down.
TCGATGATGAACCCGCAGGTGACGTATGGCGAAGACCTGATGAGTCGCGTCAGCTACGCCATGATGCACGCCGATGGCCTGAAAAAGATGCACGAGGCGATCATCGCGGGGCTGAACAAGCTGGCTGGCATGGCTGCCCACGCCGCCGGCCTGCGCGCCCGCGACATTCACGAGATCGTGCTGGCGGGCAACACTGTCATGCACCACATCCTGCTCGGCCTCGACCCGACCGACCTGGGCGGCGCGCCGTTCACGCTGGCAACGCACGCGCCGATCGATATCAAGGCGCGCGACCTGGGCCTGAAGCTGCACCCCGGCGCGAATGTGCATTTCATGGCGCTGGAAGCGGGCCATGTCGGCTCGGACAATGTGGGCGTGCTGGTGGCCGAAGCGCCTGATCAGCAGGATTCGATTATGCTGGTGATCGACGTCGGCACCAACGCGGAAATTCTGCTTGGCAACCGCGAGCGCCTGCTGAGCTGCAGCAGCCCGACCGGCCCGGCCTTCGAGGGCGCACAGATCGCGCACGGCCAGCGCGCCGCGCCCGGCGCAATCGAGCGCGTGCGGATCGATCCGGCCACGAAGGAGCCGCGCTTCAAAGTCATTGGCCGCGAAGATTGGTCGAATGAGCTGGAACCCGGCGAGATCGGCGCGACCGGCATCTGCGGCTCGGGCATCATCGAGGTTGTGGCCGAGATGTTCACGGCGGGCGTGCTGCGCGCGGATGGGCGGTTTGACGACAGTCAGCAGTCAGCAGTCAGCAGTCAGCAAAACGGCGACGGTTTGGGTGACGCAGAACTGCCGACTGCCAACGGCCAGCTGCCAACTGGGCGCGTCCGCTGGAATGGCCCCAAGGCCGAGTACGTTCTCGCTACCCCCGACCAGACCGCGACCGGGCGCGAGATTGTGGTGACGCAGGACGATGTGCGCAACATTCAGCTTGCCAAGGGCGCGCTGTATGCCGGCTGCAAGCTGTTGATGCACCGCCGCGGCGTCGATCATGTCGACAAGATTGTGCTGGCCGGCGCGTTTGGCAGCTATATCGACCCGCTGCGCGCGATGGTGCTGGGCCTGTACCCCGACTGCGATCTGTCGCAGGTCTATGCCGTGGGTAATGCCGCTGGCGACGGCGCGCGAATCGCCTTGCTCAGCAAATCGCGCCGCGCTGAGGCCGCCCGCGCCGCCCGCAAGGTCGATTATATCGAGACGGCAATCGATCCCGAGTTTCAGGCCGAGTTTGTTGGCGCAATGCATATGCCGCACATGAGCGACGCTTTCCCGCATCTCGATGCGCTGGGCATTCTGCCGGCCCGCGCCGAAGCCGCCGAAAGCGACCGCGCCCGCCGCCGCCGCGAACGCCGAGCGAGATAAACAAGGCGCAATGGCACGAAGGCCAAACGATCGAGCCACAGAGAACACGAGTTCACCGAGCAATAAAACTAAACTCAGTGCTCTCGGTGCGCTCTGTGGCTCGGCTGGCCTTTCGCTGTAGTGGTAAAAAGGGAAGTCATGAGCCGACGCAGTGTGTTAATCGAATCGCTGGAGTCCACGCCACGCGATCTGGCGCGCATGCTGCGCCGCGTGAGCGACGAGGCCGCGCGCGAGCGGCCCGCGCCCGGCGAGTGGTGCATTGCCGATGTGGTGGCGCATTT
>LJCR01001601.1 GCA_001399705.1 Kouleothrix aurantiaca | reverse complement strand
GCCGGCCGGCATGTGTCACGGTCGCGCGAAACGGCTCGCCGTTCGCCGCGCTATCGCCCGCGGCCGCCACGGTCAGCTCGACGTCGCCGTGCGCGACGTGCAGCCGGCCAGCATCGGCGGCCAGCGTGGCGCGGTCGGCCTCCGCGCTCAGCAGCGCCGCCGCGCCGGCACACAGATCGCGCAGCGGCCTGACCTGGCAAACCGCCCGCACCTTGTAGCTGACGCTGGCGTGGTAGGTCGCGGCGCCGGCCGCGGCAAGCGCGCGGTCGTAGGTGGCCTCAAGCTCGGCAATCTTGCTCCTGAGGTTGTCTGCATACTGCAACTGCGCTTTGCGATACGACTCGCGCAGCGCGGGCGGCAGCGCCGCCAGGTCGGTGGACGTGAAGATCACATCAATCGACACGCTATGCTGGGCGTGATTACCGCATAGCAGCGCCACGCCGCGGCCGGGAAGCGGCCCGATGATGTAGGCGCCTTTCGCGGGGTTGGCACAGGTCTCGTTTGGGGTGCGCGAGTGCCGCGGGTGCGCCTGGCAGGTCGGAACGCCATCGGCGGGAGCGGCTTGCGATTGAGCAGGGCTCATAAATACCTCCAGGAGTATCATCGAGCGGCACGGAGATTCCGCCGACAGCTTTAGACAAATAGAGCGTCCGGTAGAGCCGAGCGCGAGTGTGAGCGCGGCCAGGCTCGCCGCCAGCACAATCGGCCAGGTGCGGATGCCGTAGCGGATCGGGATGCCGGCGGCGGCTGTCGCGGCGGCGGCCGCCAGTTGCGTAAGCGCGGACGGTGGCTGAGCGATGAGCACGGTTAGGAGCAACAAGCCACTCAGCGCGAACAGTGTGGCGGAGGCGCGATCGCGCACCGACGGCGCCTGGCGTGACCTGATGACGATCGGCATACGATTTCTCCCGTACACACAAAAGAGAATCAAAGACAGGCAGCAACCGATTCGATGATGTCCATGGCATCCTGGTCGGCCGCGTCGCCGGTCCAGAGGGTATGTTCGCGATCCGCACGGCGGTTCCAGCCGCGCCCGCCGGGCTCCGTGGAGACCCAGAGCGGCGTCGCCGGGCTGATGCGCAGCGGCTGCGGCACAAGCGCGACGGCGATCGGCTGCCGGCCGGCTGCTTTGGGGAACGCGACGACGACCCGCGCCCCGTCCGGCCCAAGGGCCAGGGCGATGTGCGCGCGGCGCCCGTGCTCCTGCACAAGCGCAAAACCATCCAGCCGCTGCCGCAGCGCGTGCGCGTAGCGGATCGTCGAAAGGGGGTGGCTGCCGGCTTGGGCCAGATGAAGCGCGGCCTCGGCCAGCGACGTGTCGATGCGCGCGAGAAGGGCGCGCGCGAGTTGGCGACCGATCGCGAGGTCGTGGCACGCGCCACACATGTCCGAGGCCGCAAGATAGGGCTGGGTGCGGCCGAACCAGGGGAGATCGATGCCATTCACCGCCAGGCCGCAGTGGGTCACGCTGTTGTCGTGGGCGGGGTCGGTGAGGTGAACCAGGTCCGTGCGCCAGTCCCAACATGCCTGCGATTGGCTGGCGATGTCCAGGTAGAGCGTGTCAGCCGCCGGGGCGGCGTGGGCGGCGGTCTGCGCGGCGCGCATGAATGGGAGAGCGTCGGTTACGCACGTCCAGACGTAGATCATGGCGCCGTCGGCGCGGCGGG
>LJCR01000160.1 GCA_001399705.1 Kouleothrix aurantiaca | reverse complement strand
CTTGGCGCGGGCGGCAGGGATGGCACGCTGGGGATTGCACAAGGCGATGCCTGCGCGCGCGTAAGAGTGCTGGAGCAGCAGGCCGGCGAGGGCAAGCAAAAAGCTCTGGCGCGCTGCTTCGCGCAGGCTTCCGGCCAGATCATCTACCTGACCGACGCCGATTGCCTGTTTGATGATGAGTCATTTCGGCTCACGATTGGGCCAGTGGTTTCGGGCGAAGAAAAAGTTTGTACTGGCGGCGCGCGACCTTTTCGCGCCGCCTTAGGCAAGCCATTTGTGGTAGCACAGGCAGTTTCGGATGTGCGGATGTATGCCGATGACACTGCGCCCGCCTACCTGCCCGGATTGCTGGGCCGTAATTGCGCGATCGAGCGCGATTTTTTGCAGCGCGCCGGTGGTTTTGCCGCCCCTGCGCCAACCGGCACCGATTATGTTCTGGCACACGAGCTTGTTGCTGCCGGTGCGCGTATTCGCCAGGTACGAATCAGCCAGGTAGAAACGGAATATCCCGCAAATGCGCGTGCCTATATTCGCCAGCGCCGGCGCTGGCTGCGCAATGTTGCCGTGCATGGCCTGCGCTATCGCGCGCGGGGCGATGTGTACAGCTCGCTGACGACCTCGTTTGCAGGTATGGCGATGCTGGCACTGCCCTTCACGAGCCTGCGTTTTGGCGCGGCTGCATTATCGGTATGGTTCCCAATGCTTGTGGGTGGATGGCTGGCCCGCCTGCGCTATTTGCGCTTTGCGCACCTTGTACGCGGGTGGCCGTTCAGTGTGCGGCACAGCCTGGCGCTGTTGCTGGTGTTAGTACTTGATTTTGTAGCCTGGGCAGCACCGTTGCTGGATTATCTGCAACCTGCGTCGCGGGAAAAATGGTGAGAGCAATCGTATGAATGATTCCTATATTATGATCAGCCTGCAGGCACGCCGCGATCTGCACGATCCACTGCGTTTTTTCCAGAAACTGACGATCAACCATCTGTATCGCGAGGCGCTGTGGGGCCAGCTTGGCACGGGCAGTGAAAGCGATGCGCATACCCTGCATTTCAGCACGCCACTCGATCTTGGCGCGCGTCTGAAGCGGGTTGGCAAAGGCATTGTGCAGGGCGTCGAGCCGTTTGCGTTGTTGCCATTGCCATTTATTGTGCAGATCCTGCGCCATGTCAATCGCCAGAAGCTGCCGCTCGTGGTTGCATCGCTGGAGAACATTCCGTTCCGCCAGAAGTATGGCCCGGTGCTGACTGCCGTGGCCGCGCCCTTGCTGCGCCGCTACCTTAAGCGCGCCGACCTGCTGATCGCGATCAATGAAGGCGCGCGGGATAATTTCCTTGCGTTTGGCGCGCAGCCCGAAAAGATTGTGCGCCTGATGTATGGCTGCTGGGGTGTCGATACCGATGAATTTTCACCCACAGGCCCGGTTGCGGCCCTGCCAGTGTGCGGCGACAAGCCGGTGGCTTTGTTTGTCGGGCGGGTGGTGGCTGCCAAGGGTATCTTTGTGCTGCTCGACGCATTTCGGCAGCTTCATGCGCACCATCCCGAGCTGCAACTGGTGTTTGCTGGCGATGGCGACGATGCGCCACGCGCCCGCGAGCTTGCACAGGCCTATGGCCTGGGCGCAAACGTGCATTTTCTTGGCGGCGTCCCTAACCAGGACATACCGGCGCTGCTGCGGCGAGCCGAGATGCTGGTTGCGCCATCGCTGAGCACGCCACGCTGGGCCGAGCAGGTGGGTATGGTGCTGCTTCAGGCAATGGCGTGTGGCACGCCCGTGGTTTCGACGGTTTCGGGCTCGATCCCTGAGTTTGTGGACGATGGCCGCACGGCGCTGCTGGTGCCCGAGCATGATGTGAATGCACTCGCAGCCGCGATGGCAAGCATCCGCAGCGATGGCGAGCTGGCTGCGCGGCTGCGGAACAATGGCCTGGCGGATATTGCGCAACGCTACGATGCCAGCCGCAATGTATTGGTTGCCGAAGAAGAAATTTTGCGGCGATGCGCTAATTAATGTGAAAAGCTTTGCAATATGTCCGTAATGTTCAGGCACGACCATAGGCTGAAAAATTGCATTTGTACTACTGACACAGCAATCTAGCGAGCAACATAATTACATATGCCAAGCGTTACTAAACCCACATCTTTCATTCCTCGATCGCCGCTGATCGCCCTCGTTCCAGAACTGCACACGTTTTCTCCGCAAACTGGCATCGGTCGTGTGCTGCACAGCCTGCACACTGCCTGGGGCACGCAGGTCGATTTGCTGCCCACGAAATTAGTGTCGCTGAACTTGCCTTTGCTGCGCAATTTCCCGTATGGAGTAGAAGTTCATAATACAGGTCATATTGTTCTTTTGCCGCGTTTAACTGGCGCACAAGCATTACGCAATACCGGGTGGCTGCCCAGCGTTGCTATTGTTCACGATATTGGTGTAGTCGATTTCGCGGGCGATCGGGTGGGAACAGACTGGTTTACGCTGCGCAGTGCATTGCAAAGCTTCTATGGACTGCGCTATGCCAGCAGGATCATAAGTGACTCGGCATTCACAGAACAACGGCTGCTCCATTACCTGCCCAAGCTTGCCGATCGGGTGTCGGTGGTGCACGCCGGTGTGAATGACACATTTTTGTCTTACTCGCGCTCGCAGGCCGCGGCCCGCCAGCGGGTTGAACAGATTACCGGCACGCTGCGTTCGCCACTGCTCGCCTATGTAGGCTCGGAGATACCCCGCAAAAACATTGGTTTGCTGCTCGAAGTTCTTGCCACGCTGCGCCATACCTACCCTGACGTGCAGCTGCTCAAGGTTGGTGCGCCGGGGCACCCGCGCTGGCGGCAGAACACATTGCAAACAATGGCGCAGCTTGGTTTGCAGCCTGGCCGCGATGTTGTTTTTCTTGAAGGCATCAACGATGAGCTGCTGGCCGATGCCTACCGCGCCGCAGATGTGTTCGTTTCCACCAGCCTGTATGAAGGCTTTGGCTTACCAGCCTTAGAAGCAATGGCCGTGGGTACGCCGGTGGTGGTAACTAATCGCGGCTCGTTTCCCGAGATTGTTGGCAACCTGGGCAAGGCAGTTGAGCCTGCGCGCGATGCCTTTGCGCAGGCAGTTGCACAAACATTGGGTACGAAGCATGCTTCCACCCTGGAACAAGCGCGCAAACGAGCTGCACACTATAGCTGGGAACGCGCCGCTGAACAGTATTTAAGCGTTCTGAAAGCGATCGCCCGGTAACATACCGCCTGGAAAGGAGGGCTTGTATGCCCATACATTCATTCGCAGTTGTTGAGACAGAAGATATTGGCGAGCGCGTCACAATCAGCGAGTTTGCGATTGTGCGTGCGGGTGCGAGGCTTGGTAATGATGTTGTCATCCACCCGCACGTCGTGATCGAAGCAGGAGTCGTTATTCAGGATGGGGTTGAGATTTTCCCTGGTGCATATATTGGCAAGGAACCAAAGGGCGCAGGAGCCCTTGCGCGCCCGCTCCAGTTCGAGCGGCGGGTGGTGATTGGCGCGCACTCGTCGATCAACCCGCACGCAGTGATTTACTACGATGTTGAGATTGGCGATCATTCACTGATTGGTGACGGCGCATCGATCCGCGAGCAATGCTGTATTGGTTCGCGTTGCGTCATTGGCCGGCACGTCACCATTAACTATAACGTGACAATTGGCGACCGTACCAAGGTTATGGATCACGCATGGCTGGCTGGCAATATGGTTATTGGCAATGATGTTTTTATTTCTGGTGGGGTGCTGACGACGAATGATAATGCTATTGGTCGCGAAGGTTACCACGAGGGCATGATTGTCGGGCCAAAGATTGAAGATGGTGTGCTGATAGGGGTAGGTGCGCTTTTGTTGCCAAGTGTTGTTATTGGTCGCGGGGCAATTTTAGGCGCTGGTTCGGTAGTAACAAAAGATGTGGCGGCTGAATCAGTAGTGATGGGTGTTCCAGCGAGATTTGTACGGCGAGTAGAGAATACAGAGCTTTAGCTTCCTAATTTATCGCGCTTATATATTATGACTCCTAAATTAAACCTTCAATCACTCCTTAAGAACACCGCAGTTCTCGGTAGTTCATCAATCATCAGTATTTTTGTCGGCCTGTTTGCCACAAAGTTCTGGGCCATATTACTTGGGCCGGGTGGCCTGGGCTTTATGGGGCTGCTACAAAATCTGGTGAGCCTGGTTGGGCTAATTGTTGGCCTGGGCATTGGCTCAGGAATTGTACGATATGGCTCAGCTGAAATCGCCCGCGAGAATTATGGCGAAGTGGCCGTACTGCGTCGGGCAGCCTGGTTATTGTTTGGCATGAGTACGGCGTTATCTATCATCATACTGGTTGTATTTCAAACCCCACTTAGCGTTGCTATGCTCGGTTCGGCCGAGTATAGCGGTTATGTTGCACTCATGGCATTGCCATTAGCTTTGTCCCTGGCATCAGGGGTGCAAACCAGCCTGCTTAATGCGCACCATCGCATTAGTGCGCTGGCAAAGATTGGCGTATTCAATAGTGTCTGTGGCACTGCCACTGGCCTCGGATGTGTTTGGGTTTGGGGCCAAAATGGTATTGTTCCTGCGGTTATTGCTAACGCTGCGGTCGCCTGGGGATTATCGGCCTACTGGTTACGTCGTGAAGTTCACCCAATAGATCGCCACGTCAGTTGGCCAGAGGTCGTTGGCACAGCCAAAAGCCTTGCGCGTTTTGGCATACCCTACACTGCAAGTATGCTTGTTGGCACTGGTGTCCAACTGGCTTTACCAGCACTTGCCCTTCACTTACTTGGTATCGAAAGCGTTGGTTTTTACCGTGCCGCGCTGGCTATTTCGGTGAGCTACCTGGGGTTTCTGCTCGCGGCAATGGGGCAAGACTATTATCCACGTATTTCGGCAGCCAGCGATAGGCCAGATGAATTGGTGCACCTTGTCAATCAGCAACACCGATTGGTTATGCTGCTGGCCGTGCCAATGATTATGGGTGTGCTGGCCCTCACGCCATATATTGTTCCATTACTCTATACCCAACGGTTTGCCCCAGCCGCTGATCTTCTGGAATGGCAATTAATTGGCGACCTTTTCAAATTTTCGAGCTGGACAATGGGCTTTGTCATTTTAGCCCGAAGTGGCAGTAAGATATATTTTGTTACAGAATTTATTGCAGGCATTACAACGCTTCTTTCAAGTTGGCTATTTATGCAGTCATTTGGTTTAGTTGGCCTTGGAATAAGTTTTGTCCTTACATATATTGTTTATTATCTTATAACATTTTTCATCGTGCGCCGTGAAATAGGGCTTATATGGACGAGCACGAACAAAAGAATGATGATAGCAGCTGTAACAGCAGCAGCGATTATTCGATTGACACCTTTTATTGGCCTTGAGTATTTACGAACACCAATAGCCTTGCTATTTGCAGCGATCTCTGGCCTCGTTAGTCTCGCAATAATTGGCCAGGAAATGGGAGGGTGGAGAAATGTCCCAACCCTATTACGCGGAATCAGCAAATAAAACCGCACGCGGCACAATCAGTATTGTCATTCCCAGCTATGGGCACGAAAAATATATTGCACAGACGCTCGACAGCCTGCTTGCACAGACACGGCAGCCCCTGGAAATTATTGTACTCAACGATGGCTCACCCGACGATACAAGCAGCGCTGTGCAGCCGTATCTGAATAAAATCACCTACATCGAGCAACATAATCACGGGCTCATGTATACCCTCAACCGGGGAATTGCGCTGTGCCGTGGCGATTATATTCTTGTGATTGCATCCGATGACTGGCTTGAACCTGCGGCACTGGAGCTATTAGGGGCCGCGCTTGATGAGCACCCATACACATCAAGTAAAAAGTTAAGGAAGCTCCTGTGGCATCATGGTGTTGCGACACAACCAGATGATGCCACAGGAGCTTCCGATGAGCACGATACCACAGGTCTCTCAGGCGATGCAACAGCT
>LJCR01000016.1 GCA_001399705.1 Kouleothrix aurantiaca | reverse complement strand
AACTATGTCAGTACCGCTCGACATATCAAGGCCGGAATGCTGATAGTTAGCGCTCCAAGCCCTTGAGGAGTAACAATGGCAACGCGACTCAGAGAAAAATATGAAAACGAGGTCATTCCGGCATTGATGCAGGAATTCTCGTACAAGACCGTGATGCAGGTTCCGCGCTTGCAGAAGGTTGTGCTGAACATTGGCCTCGGCGAAGCGCTGCAGAACAACAAAGCGCTTGATGCTGCCGTGGGCGACCTGACGGCAATCAGTGGGCAGAAGCCGGTGATCACCAAGGCCAAAAAGTCGATTGCGGCGTTTAAGCTGCGCCAGGGACAATCGATTGGCGCGATGGTAACGCTGCGCGGCCCGAAGATGTACGACTTTCTGGATCGATTGATGAACCTGGCGCTGCCGCGCCTGCGTGACTTCCGCGGCATCAGCCGGCGTTCGTTCGACGGGCGCGGCAACTATAGCCTGGGTCTGCGCGAGCAGATTATTTTCCCCGAGATCGATTACGACAAGGTCGACAAGATTCGCGGCCTGGAAGTAGCGATCGTCACTAACGCGCCAGATGACGCCCAGGGCTATGCGCTGCTGAAGCGGCTTGGTATGCCATTTCGTGATTAGCACGGGCCAGGAGTAGGGGCCACGCAATAAATCGCCCCACTGACCAGCTCGGGCATAGGAGGAACTTTACATTGGCCAAAAAATCTCTAATCGTCAAGGCTCAGCGGGCGCCCAAGTATAAGGTTCGTGCGTACAATCGCTGCAAGCTGTGTGGCCGTTCACGCGCATATATGCGCAAGTTCGGCATGTGCCGTATCTGCTTCCGCGAGAATGCACTCAAGGGGCTGATTCCAGGCGTTACTAAGTCGAGCTGGTAATGCCCACTGTTGAGCAAGCGTATTTTGTGCGGCCCAGAACTAATACTGGTCTTCAAGGAGGAGCGTCGTGAGCGTTAACGACCCGATTGCAGATATGCTGACCCGCATTCGCAATGCGTGCATGGCCCGCCACTCAACCGTGGCCGTGCCTGCATCAAAAATGAAAGTTGCGATTGCAGATATCCTTAAGCGCGAAGGTTTTATTCGCGATTATGAGGTACAGAAGGGCCAGCCGGCTGATACTATTGTCATTACTTTGAAATACACGAGTGATCGCCGCTCGGTCATAACCGGCCTGAAGCGTGTGAGCAAGCCGGGGTTGCGTATTTATACCGGCCGCGCCGATATTCCACGCGTGCGCAATGGCCTTGGTTTGAGCATCCTGTCGACTCCGCGCGGCGTGATGGCCGGCCACGAAGCGTGGCAGCAGCATGTTGGTGGCGAAGTGCTTTGCTACGTTTGGTAGCGGGGAGCAACGAGTATGTCGCGTATTGGTAAAAAACCGATCTCCCTCCCCAAGGGCGTGGAGATCCAGGTCTCTGATGAGAACTATGTCAAGGTCAAGGGTCCGAAGGGCTCGCTTGAGCAGCAGCTTCCGCCAGAGATTCAGATCGATCAGGATAATGGCGTGCTGACCGTCGCACGGCCTTCGGACGAGCAGCGGATGCGCGCGCTCCACGGCCTGACCCGATCGCTGCTGGCGAATATGGTCACCGGCGTCACCGATGGCTACCAGCGTGTGCTTGAGATTACCGGTGTTGGCTTCCGCGCTTCGCGCGAAGGCAAGAACATCATTCTGCAGGTTGGGTTTTCGCACCCGATCCGCGTGGTGCCGCCCGAGGGCGTAACGTTCGACATTATCGAGCGTCGCAGCGCCAACGAGCCGCAGCAGGTGATTGTTCGCGGTATCAACAAGCAGACGGTTGGCGAAGAGGCTGCCAAGCTGCGCGGGCTGCGACCGCCAGAACCCTACAAGGGCTATGGCATTCGCTACCAGGGCGAAAAAGTCCGCCGCAAGGCCGGCAAGACTGGCAAGACGAAGTAGCGTTTCGGTTACGCGCCATTGGGCGTTTGTAACTTAAGCATAATAGACAGGGGATATAATCTCTGTCGCCAGGAGTAACTACCATGGCAGGACGTTCACCCCGAGAGCTGCGTGTTCGGCGGCATTTACGCGTGCGTAAGCGCGTTGGTGGTAGCAGCGAGCGGCCACGGCTGAGCATTTTCCGCAGCAATATACATATTTATGCCCAGGTTATCGACGATAGCCAGAACCACACGCTTGTGTCAGCTTCCACCAAGGATTCTGAGCTGGCAAGCGCGTTGAAGGGCAAAACGAAGATTGAGCGAGCCAAAGCAGTAGGCGAGCTGATAGCTCGGCGCGCCAAGGACGCTGGTATCGATAAAGTGGTTTTTGATCGCGGTGGCTTCAAGTACCATGGTCGCGTGCAAGCGCTGGCCGATGCGGCGCGCGAAGCTGGCCTAAACTTCTAACTCTGTAGCCAGCGTGTGGCTGGCGGTCGATGGTTTACCACCGGCAACAGCCGCGGGCAATGTCTACTGCTTACTGGAGGAATTGTGGCACAGAAACGCATTAACGCAGACGGCCTCGAGCTTGAAGAGCGCGTCGTTCAAATCAACCGCGTCTCGAAGGTTGTCAAAGGTGGCCGGCGCTTTAGCTTCAGCACTGTCGTCGTCGTTGGCGATGGCAAAGGCCATATTGGTGTGGGGATGGGCAAGGCCGGCGAAGTGCCCGAGGCAATTCGCAAGGGCGTGGAGGCGGCAAAGAAGAATGTGATCCGCATCCCGCTCAATAACACCACCATCCCGCACGACATTGAAACCGAGTTTTCGTCGGCGCGCGTGCGCCTGATCCCGGCTGCGCCGGGCACAGGCGTTATTGCGGGCCGCGGCGTGCGCCCCGTAATCGAGGCCGCCGGCATCAAGGATATTCTTTCGAAGAGCTATGGCAGCAACAACCCGGTGAATGTGGTGAAGGCTGCTTTCAAGGCACTGAGCGAACTAACCTCGCTCGAAGAGCAGGCCCGCATGCGTGGTATGACAACGCAGGAGCTACACCAGCGGCGCATCCATACCAAGGCCGAGCGGCAGGAGGCTTCGTGATGGCTAAGCTGCGAATCACCTATACCAAGAGCGCGATTGGCTATAGCGTCGATCAGAAGGCGACAGTTGCGTCGCTGGGTCTCCGCAAGCTCAACAGCTCAGTGCTGCATAATGATACGCCCGCCATTCGCGGCATGGCCTTCAAGGTGCGCCACCTGGTGACGCTGGAGGAAGTTGCCGACGATGCCGTGGCGAAGGACAAGCCTGCAAAAGCAGCCCCAGCTACGCGCGCAACCATTGTGCCGGAAGCTGCACCTGAGAAGAAGCCGGCGAAGAAAGAAGCAAAAGCCGACGACATCGAAATTGTCGAGGGCATTGGGCCAAAGATTGCCGGGTTACTGCGCGACGCCGGCATTGGCACTTTTGCCGAGCTTGCCGCCGCCGACGTGAGCACGCTCACAGAAATTCTGCAGAAGGCGAACATGCGCCTGGCTGACCCAAGCACCTGGCCCGAGCAGGCACAACTGGCTGCCGACGGCAAGTGGGACGAGCTCAAGACGCTGCAAGATAGCCTCAACGCCGGACGGCGCGACTAGCGCACGCTTATTGAACGCTCGTACGGGCGGAGGATAAAACCATGAAATTACATGATCTGAAGCCAGCCGAAGGCGCGCACCGCGAACGAAAGCGGGTGGGCCGCGGCCCGGGCTCCGGTAAAGGCAAGACGGCCGGCAAAGGTATGATGGGCCAGAAGGCCCGTTCAGGCCCTGGGCCATACCGAACCTTTGAAGGTGGCCAGAACCGTATGGTTCGGCGTATGCCCTACCTGCGCGGTTTCAAAAACCGCTGGCGGGTTGAGTACCAGGTAATGAATGTTGGCGACCTAAGTGAGTTGCCAGCCGATCACGAACTGACGCTCGAAGATCTGGTTGCTTCGGGCGCAATCAACAAGAACAAGCCGCTTAAAATCCTTGGCGAAGGCGACCTGAACATCAAGCTGACTGTGCATGCGCACAAATTCAGCAACAGCGCGCGCTCCAAGATCGAAGCAGCCGGCGGCTCGGTGGTTGAAGAGCCATGGATTGTGGAAACTCGCAGCCGCAGCGCAGGCCCGAATCCGGCCATGCGCAACCGAAAGTAGGCGAGCCCGATTGGTACCAGGCGATAAAATAGATCTTTATCGCCTGGATCCAGATATGGCCGCCTGATTGAGGAGACATCGTCGATGCTACAATCGGTTTTACGGGCGCTGCAGCTACCAGATCTGCGCCGGCGGATCATTTTCACCCTGCTGATGCTGCTGGTATTTCGATTTATTGCGCATATTCCTGTACCAAATATTGACCCAAGCGCGTTAGCGACACTTCAGCAAGCGTTGCGTGACAATCAACTGGCTGCACTGCTGAATATTTTTGCTGGTGGTGCGCTGCAGAACCTTTCGGTTGCAGCAATGGGCGTTTACCCATATATCACTGCCCAAATTATTGTTCAGCTGCTCACCCCGCTGATTCCGGCACTGGAAAACCTTCAGAAAGAAGGTGAGCAGGGCCGCATGCGCATCAATCGCATTACCTTCTGGGCAACTGTTCCGATGGCGTATCTGCAGGCCTATGGCCAGACGCTGACGATTGTTCGGGGTGTAAGTGGCGGCTCGGCTGTGTTTCGTTCAGAGTTCAATATTTTCAGTAATTTCTTCCCAACCTTCACCATTATTACAGCAATGGTTGCCGGGACGATGCTGCTGGTATGGCTGGGCGAGCAAATCCAAGAGCGCGGTATTGGTAATGGCATCTCAATGATCATTTTCGCGGGCATTGTGTCGCGTTTGCCAAGCTTGATTAGCCAGGCCTTCACGACTGGTTCGCTTGGCGATGTCACCACGATCATTGGGCTGATCGCATTCCTGGTGATTGGCTTGTTCACCATCGTCGGCATTGTGCTTGTGCAGGAAGGCCAGCGTCGCGTACCAGTGCAGTATGCTAAGCGCGTGCGCGGGAACCGGGTTTATGGCGGCCAGAATAGCCACATCCCGCTCAAGGTCAATATGTCGGGGATGATCCCGCTGATCTTCGCGCAAAGTATCATTATTTTCCCGGGCACGATCGCCTCTTACGGCTGTCCTGAGCAGGTTGCCCCGGAAGGTTCGAGCTTTTTGAAGCAGGCAGCTTGCTGGACATACCAGACATTTAGCCCGCAATTTGGGCGTGGCACGCTGATCTATTCCTTGCTGCTCTTCTTGCTGGTGGTTGGGTTCACCTATTTCTACACGATGGTGATATTCAACCAGCAGAATATTCCCGACTCGCTCCAGCGCAATGGTGGGTTCATCCCTGGCATTCGCCCAGGCAAGCGAACTGAGGAATATCTGAGCAAAGTGGTATATCGTATCACTCTGGTTGGCGCCTTCTTCCTTGGTCTCGTAGCGATTTTGCCCTTCCTGACGCAGCAAATTACGGGTGTCCAGATTGGGCTTAGTGCGACTGCGCTGCTCATTGTTGTTGGCGTGGCGATTGACACCATGCGCCAGCTCGAAGCGCAGCTGGTTATGCGCAACTACGAAGGCTTTATTACCCGGTAGCACAGCAAGGCGTCAGGACCAGCAGAGCTGCTCGGCGGCTCTATGATGAGCGGAAAGAGCTCTGGCATGGATGTCATTCTACTTGGTGCCCCTGGCGCCGGTAAAGGCACGCAAGCTCAATATCTCGAAAACCATACTGGTCTTGTTCATGTCGCCAGTGGGGATTTGTTTCGCGCAGCGCTACGCCAAGGCACCGAGCTTGGCATGCTGGCAAAATCATATATGGATCGCGGGGAGCTTGTTCCCGATGCGCTCGTGATTCTGATGATCATCGAACGTATCAGTCAGAAAGATTGTGCCGACGGTGTGATTTTCGACGGCTTCCCGCGTACCCGCGACCAGGCACTCGCATTGGAACGCGAGCTTCGCGAGCATGGGCGCAAAATCGATTATGTGTTATACTTGCGCGTGCCCGACGACGTCCTGTTGCGGCGGATTGCCGGGCGGCAAACTTGCAAAACCTGCGGGTATATTTATAATATATACTATTTCCCGTCGAAACGGCCGGATGTTTGCGACCATTGTGGCGGGAAGCTCTATCAGCGCAGCGATGATACGCTTGAAACAGCGCGGCATCGGCTGCAAGTATATTTCGCACAAACGAGGCCGCTCATCGAATACTACAGTGGGCACGGCACACTGATTGAGATCGATGGGCAGCGCGAAATCTCGTTGGTGACAGAAGCGATGACATTGGCACTGGGCATTCATGGCAGTGACGCTGAAAAATAAGGCCGAACTCGACAAGATGCGCCACGCAGGGCGTATTGTTGGCGATTGCCATGTGCTTCTGCGCGATGCAGTGCGGCGCGGGGTCACGACGAGCCAGCTCGACAGGCTTGTTCACGACTATATTGTCAAGCAGGGCGGCGTGCCCTCGTTTCTGGGGTATCCTGGCCCGACGCCATATCCGGCCGCAACGTGCATATCGATCAACGACGAGATTGTGCACGGCATCCCTGGCCCGCGGAAACTGCGGGATGGTGATATTGTCAGTATTGACATTGGTGTGATCTGGGAAGGGTATCACGGCGATTCGGCCTGGACGTATGCGGTCGGCACTGTTTCGCCAGCGGCACGCCAGTTGATGGAAGTAACTGAGCAGACACTGTATCATGCGCTTGAATTTGCGTGTGCGGGCGCGCGGCTGAGCGATATTTCACACGCCATCCAGAGCTACGCCGAAGAACGTGGCTGTGGCGTTATTCGAAAGTATATCAGCCATGGGGTTGGCCGGGCGCTGCACGAAGACCCGCAAATTCGCAACTATGGTGAACCCGGCAAAGGCATGCGCCTGCAGCCAGGGATGACATTTGCGATTGAGCCAATGATCACCAACGGCCATTATGACACGCGCGAATTGGCAGATGGATGGACGGTGGTAACCCTCGATGGAAGCCTGGCCGCCCACTTTGAACATACGATTGCAATAACGCAAAGCGGTGGGCCAGAGATACTCACCCTGCAAGACTAAAGGGACAAGGAGAGGTATGACCAAGAAGAAGGACGCCATTGAGATGGAGGGCACCATTACCGAGCCACTGCCTAATGCAATGTTTCGCGTGCAACTAGAAAATGGCCACGAAGTATTAGCGCATATCTCGGGACGAATGCGCATGAATTATATCCGTATCCTGAAAGGCGATCGCGTTCTGGTTGAGCTCTCACCTTACGATCTGACGCGCGGCCGCATCACGTATCGCTACCGGTAGGGTACGGCAAAAGCAAATAAGCTGCCCGCCAAAAAGTGTGGGGCAGTGTATGTGTGTGTTAATTCTTTTACCTTGGAAATGTCGCGGGGCGACCCGCTCTTGTTGAAATAGGAGAGCGCAATGAAAGTCCATGCGTCGGTCAAACCGCGCTGCGAATACTGCCGCGTTATTAAGCGCAAAGGCGTGCTTCGTGTGATTTGCAGCCGGCAGCCGCGCCACAAGCAGCGGCAAGGATAGGTACACATTGGCGGGCGGTGCTTCGCCCACATAAGGAACAGGGAGAATCACATGGCTCGTATCGCTGGGGTAGACATCCCGCGGAACAAGAAGATCGAGGTTTCGATTACCTATATCTACGGTATCGGCCGCTCGAACGGTGTGGATATCCTCCGGAAGGCAAACGTCAACCCCAACACGCGGGTGCGCGACCTGACCGAAGAGGAAGTTGGTCGCATTCGCGAGGTCGTCGACCGCGAGTACCGCGTTGAAGGCGATCTGCGCCGCGAGATTCAGTTAAACATCAAGCGCCTGATGGATATTGCCTGCTACCGCGGGCTTCGCCATCGCAAGGGCATGCCCGTGCGCGGCCAGCGCACGCGCACCAACGCACGCACGCGCCGCGGCCGCAAGGGCCAGGCGATCGGCATTAAGAAGAAGACGGCGAAGAAGTAACAGTTTTTTCCAGCACGCGAGCGGCGGGCTGCGGGCAATATCTGCTCGGCCGCCATGTAGCGGCTGATCAGTGGAGGATTCATGGCCAAGCAACCGACCAAAGGCGGCGCCGCAGCAGCAGCTAAGCGGCAGCGTGGCAAGCGGCGCGAGAAGAAGAACGTGCCACGCGGCCAGGCGCATATCCAGAGCACGTTCAACAACACAATCGTTACCATTACCGACCCTTCGGGCAATGTCGTGTGCTGGGCAAGCGCCGGCCAGAATGGGTTCAAGGGGTCACGCAAGAGCACACCATATGCGGCGCAGATTACTGCTGAAATTGCTGCGCGTAAGGCGCTGGAAAACGGCATGCGCTCGCTGGAAGTGTTTGTGAAGGGGCCGGGCGCTGGCCGCGAGGCCGCGATTCGCTCGCTCCAGTCGAATGGTTTGCAGGTTACTGCAATCACTGATGTGACGCCGATCCCGCACAACGGATGCCGACCGCCCAAGCGCCGGCGCGTCTAATGAGGAGGGTTTGATAAACTCATGGCTCGTTATCGTGGACCTGTAGGAAAAATTAGCCGCCGCCTGGGCATCGGTATCACCGACAAAGGGCAGCGCGTTCTGAACAAGCGCTCCTTCCCGCCCGGCCAGCACGGCCCGAGCGCTCGCCGCCGGCAGGTGTCGGATTATGGCTTGCAGCTGCTCGAAAAGCAGAAGGCCCGCTACATGTATGGCGTGCTGGAGCGCCAGTTCCAGCGCATCTTCGAGAAGGCACAGCGCTACCCCGGCGAGACCGGTGCGTACCTCTTCATTCTGCTTGAGCGCCGGCTTGACAACGTTGTGTATCGCCTTGGCCTTGCGACGACGCGCCAGCAGGCACGCCAGCTGGTGAGCCACGGCCATATTATTGTCAACGGCCGCAAGACCAACATCCCTTCCTATACTGTGAAGGTTGGCGATGTGATCGCGGTTCGACCCGAGAGCCGCAGCCGCCAGTATTTCAAGAACCTGGTGGATGGTGGCGAACTCAATCGCCGCAATACGCCAGACTGGCTGCGCTTCAATGCAGCCGACCTCGCGGGTGACATCGTAAGTATGCCGCGCCGTGAAGACGCTGAGCCTGAGATCAACGAACAGCTCATCGTCGAATTTTACAGCCGCTAAGAATGCAGATTGTAGATTGCAGATTGCGGCCGCCAACCGGTTGGCTTGCAATATACAATCTGCAATCTAAATGTGTAGAGGAGGCGATCCGTGCTTGATATCGCCATGCCTAAAATCGAGGTCGTGCAGGCGGCTGAGAACTATGGTCGATTCAAAATAGAGCCGCTTGATCCCGGCTATGGCCATACGTTAGGGAACGCGCTGCGGCGTGTGCTGCTGTCGTCGATCCCTGGCTCGGCTATCACAAAGATCAAAATTGATGGCGTCTATCACGAGTTTTCGACGATCAGCGGCGTAAAAGAAGATGTCACTGAAATTGTCTTGAACATCAAAGGCATTCGCCTGCGCTCATATGCTGAGCGCCCGGTGAAAGTGCTGCTGACCAAGCAGGGCGCCGGCATTGTCCGCGCCAGTGATATTGATACACCCAGCAACGTCGAGCTGGTGAACCCAAATCATTATATTTGCACGCTTGACTCTGACGATGGACACCTTGAGATCGAGATGACCGTCGAGCGCGGCCGCGGCTACCTGCCGGCCGATCAGCGCGACGCCCTGCCGATTGGTGAGATTCCGGTCGACGCGATCTTTACGCCGGTGCCGAAGGTGAACTATGTCGTCGAGAATACGCGCGTGCAGCAGGCGACCGACTATGACCGCCTGCTGATCGAGATCTGGACGGACGGCACCATCAAGGCCGGCGATGCACTAAGCCACGCTGCGCAAGTGCTGGTGCAGTACTGCCAGACGATCTCGGCCTTCAACCAGCTGACCGTCGATACTGATATTGCCAAAGCACCCGACGGCCTGGCTATTCCGGCCGACATTTACGATACGCCAATCGAAGAACTCGACCTGTCGACTCGTACCTATAACTGCCTCAAGCGCGCCGACATTACCAAGGTTGGCCAGGTGCTTGAGATGGACGAGAAAGCGCTGCTCTCGGTACGCAACCTGGGGCAGAAATCGATGGAAGAGATCCGCGATAAGCTGATCGAGCGCGGCTACATTCCACAACCGAGCGGCTTGCCGTCTGGGAATGGCGTAGCCGGCGAGTAACGCACGTAGTAACACAAGGGCAGCGAACGGCAGGCGCTGCGCAACTGGTGCAACGTATTCTGTTTACTGCCTTTGTATGACACTTAGAGGATTAGCATCATGCGACACCAACGAGTTGGCCGCAAACTCGGGCGCTCGGCTGAGCACCGGAAGTCACTTCTGCGGAACACCTAATGATCGAGCTGATCGAGCATCGCAAGATCCAGACGACCATCGCCAAGGCGAAGTCGGTGCAGCCCGAGATCGAGAACCTGCTGGCGCTGGCCCGCGAGGACACGCCGCAGGCCCGCAAAGTGGCGCTTTCGCGGCTCGACAGCAAGGCCGCGATGCGCTCGCTGTTTGCGTTCGCGCCGCAGCAGTATGCCGGCCGTAACGGCGGTTTCACCCGCATTACCAAGCTTGGACCACGCCTGGGCGACGCAGCCGAAATGGCGCTGCTCGAACTGCTGTAGCGAGGCTGCGCCCAAACGCCGACGATGCGGAATATTGCGCTGCGGATCGAATACGACGGCACTGATTTTGCCGGATCGCAGCTGCAAGCGAACGGGCGAACGGTGCAGGGCGAGCTTGAGCAAGCGTGGGAGCAACTCACGCAAGCGCAGGAACGCATGCATCTGGCCGGCCGCACCGACGCAGGCGTGCACGCTCGCGGCCAAGTGGCGAATGTGTGGACGGAAACGCAGCGCGATGCCGGAACTATCCAGCGCGCGCTGACGGCGATTTTGCCGCACGACATTGCTGTGCGTGAAGCGTGGGACGTTTCATCAGACTTTCATGCGCGGCACACGGCGATCCGTCGCGACTATCGCTTTCTGATCGATAATGGTCGGGTCGCGTCGCCACTGCTTCGGCACCATGCGCTGCATGTGGCCCGGCAGCTGGACGTAGCAGCGATCAACGGTGCCATGGCAACGCTGCTGGGAACGCACGATTTTGCGGCGTTTGCTGGGGCGGGGCAGGAAGGCACGACGGTGCGAACGTGCTACGTGGCGCACTGCCAACCCTGTGAGGTTTGGGGGCAGCCACTCCTGGCGATCGACATTGCCGCAAATGCTTTTCTGCGCCATATGGTGCGCAATATCGTGGGAACGCTGCTGCAGGTTGGCGACAACAAACGCGGCATCGAAGATTTCGCGGCGCTGCTTGAAGCCCGCGACCGCCGGAAGGCTGGCGATACTATACCAGCCCATGGCCTGTATCTTATGTCTGTGACTTATCCATAAGGAACGATCATGAAGACCTATTCGCAGAAAGCGTCGGAGGTTCAGCGCGACTGGCATGTGGTCGATGCGACCGACCTGACGCTGGGCCGCCTGGCGACGCAGATTGCAACGCTGCTGCGCGGCAAGCACAAACCAACCTTTAGCCCAAATATTGATGGCGGCGACTTTGTGGTGGTGGTAAACGCCGAGAAGGTGCGCCTGACTGGCCGCAAAGAAGACCAGAAGATGTACTATCGCCACTCGGGCTACCCGGGCGGCTTCAAGGCCATCCCCTACCGCCGCATGATGAATAGCCACCCCGACCGCATTCTGCGCTTCGCGGTGAAGGGTATGCTGCCCAAGACGCGGCTGGGCCGCCAGCAGATTATGAAGCTGAAGATTTACGCCGGCCCCACGCACCCGCATGCCGCTCAGCAGCCGAAGGTGTACGAGCCGCGCCCGCGCGGATAACCAACGACGTGCCGCCGGCGAAACGTGCGGCAGTATGCAACCCTACACGTTGTGAGGAATGAATGACTGAGAAACGTTACTATCAGGGCACCGGGCGCCGCAAGACTGCGGTGGCACGCGTGCGGCTGTTCCCCGGCAGCGGTGAGTTTCTGGTAAATGGCAAGAGCATCACCGACTACTTCGGGCATCGCGAATTGTTTGCCCGCGAGGTTGCGCGCCCGCTGGAGCTGACGGGCAACGCATCGGCGTTTAACGTGCTGGCCAAGGTACGCGGCGGCGGCGTGGCCGGACAGGTGACGGCGGTGCGGCATGGCATCGCCCGCGCGCTGCTCGATGTAAACGCTGAGCTGCGCCCGACGCTGAAGAAGGCTGGGCTGCTGACCCGCGACCCGCGTATGAAAGAGCGCAAGAAGCCTGGCCTCAAGCGCGCGCGCAAGCGGCCACAGTACACCAAGCGCTAAAACGCCGGTACGATGCTGGAACGAAAAGCCCTGCCTACGCGGCAGGGTTTTTTGATGTGCGTAAGACGTTCGCACAGACGGATTTTACGCCTGCGGCGGGCAAGGAAGACTCTATTTTCTTGTCACTTTTTTGCGCTGCAGCGCAAAAAAGTGACAAGGAACTGATGCGAGGCGCTGCTGCAAGCGAAAGCTCTGGCACGAAGGAGTTTATTTCAGGGCGCGCCGGGTGGGGGAAGATAGCGCGCCACCAAATCGAGCAGTTGAGTGAGCTCGAAGGGCTTGGGCAGGTAATCGACGTTGCTTTGGCTCAGAACCTGCTCGGCGGCAGAGGTACTCGCCGTCATCAGGATGACGGGCAGATCGCTCAGGCCGTTGGCAACGAGATGCTCGACAACCATCATGCCATTCATGTGCGGCATATACATGTCGACCATGACAAGGCCCGGCCGCTGCACGGCAATAGCCTCGAGCGCATCAACGCCATTGGTAGCGGAGCGCACTGCGTAGCCTTCTTCTTCAAGCACTTCAACCACAAGGCTCAAAATATTCGCTTCGTCGTCGACGACTAGAATGTCGCCCACATTTTCCATGAACAGCTCCCAAGGACAGACACGTTGGTGCCATTATAGCATAGGCCTTGGCGCCCGAAGCTGAATAGAGTGACGCAATGTGTCAATATTGTCCCTGGAACCTAACAGCACTGGCGCGCGGAAGGTGCTTCCGTCCAAAATCGACCGAATATCGAAGGGCTGGCCCGATAGCTCCTCCGCTGTGCCGCCAGCAGCATTGAGGATTGCAAGGCCGGCGGCCACGTCCCAGAGCGCAAACGTGTTGATCAGCGCGCCGACTGCACTGCCGCGGGCAGTGTAGCAGAACGATCCGACCGTTGCGCCAATGCTGCGCGTTTTGCCAACAAAATCGATATCATAGCGGCGATGCGTGTTTGAAGGTGTGATCATCCAGTCATCGCCGGTGAAGGGGCGCGTTTCCGCGACGTGGATGGGCTGGCCGTTCCAGAATGCGCCACCTGACGGCCCGGCCCAGTAGCATTCGTTCAGCAGCGGGAAGTAGATCACACCCAGGTAGGGCTGGCCGTGGCGCAGCAGGCCAAGCGAAACACCCCACATGGGCAAGCCAGTCACAAAAACGGCGGTGCCATCCAGCGGATCGATGGCCCAGACGAATTCACGCTCCAGAGTTCGGCGGGTTTGTTCTTCGCCAATAATGCCATGATCGGGAAAGTGCTCGGTGATACGCGACACAAGCAGGCGCTCGATGGCGACATCGGCTTCGGTGACGATGGTGTGATCGGGTTTGCGCTGGGCGGCGACATGATTGAACGAGCGCAGCGCAATGTCGCCGGCTTCGCGCGCCCAGGCAATCGGGGCTTCAACAGTAATTGTTTCCACAGGCCTTCCCTTCTGCAATAATGCACCTGTATGGTATCATACCTGGCTGATACCGCGCGGGCCGAGGAGTGAGCATGCAAGTTGCCAATGATATTGTGCAGATCCAGCTGCCGCTGCCGTTTCCGCTGAAAATTGTCAACTGCTATGCGCTGCGCGACGGCACGGGCTGGACGATCGTGGACACCGGCATTCACTACCCGCCCGGCGAGGCGGCCTGGCGCGCGGCTTTTGCGGCGCACGGAATCGACCCGGCGGACATCGCGCGGATTGTGCTGACGCACGCCGACCCCGACCATTGCGGCATGGCCGGCTGGCTGGCCGAGATCGGTGGCGCGCCGGTGCTGCTTGCACCCGGCGAGGCGGCCTTTGCGCAGCAGGTGTGGTTCGATGGCGAAACGAACGAGCGCACCAGCACGGCATTTTTCCGCGCGCATGGCATGCCCGCCGAACTGGCCGACCAGTTGCGCGCCAGCATGGCAGAAAACCGCAGCATGACGCCGCCGCTGCCGCGTGCGCTGACGCCGCTGGAGCCGGGCAGTACCCTTCAAATCGGTGCGCGCGTGTTTGAGGCGATTGCGACGCCCGGCCACAGCCGCGAGCACCTGGTGTTTTACTGCGCCGACGAGCGGCTGATGCTGTGCGGCGACGCGGTGCTGAACAAGATTACGCCAAATGTCAGCCGCTGGCCCGATGGGCACCTGAACCCGCTGGCCGACTTCCTCGATTCGCTGGCGCGCCTGGGCGAGCTGGATGTCGATCTGGCGCTGCCGGGGCATGGCCCGCTGATTACGACCTTCCGGCAGCGTCTGGGCGAGCTGCGCCAGCACCACGACGAGCGGCTCGACGCGATTGAGGCGGCGGCAGGCGATGGTGCGACAGCCTTTGCCGTTTGCCAGGAGATATTCCCGACCAGCGCGCTTTCGCCGCACCAGCTGCGCTTTGCCATTGCCGAAACACTGGCGCACCTTGAGTACCTGGCGTTTGCGGGTCGCGTTGAGCGGTTGGAACAGCCGCAACTAATGTATCGACGGATGCAGTAGCCGAAAGCAAATACGGATGAGCCACAGAGCACACAGAGGCCACTGAGTAGGATAATTAAAACTCAGAGCGCTCCGTGTTCTCTGTGGCCAAATCTTCTTCACCTTGCTATAAGTATCAGAGCGACAACACACAACTATGCAGTACCAAGCGATTCTTTTCGACCTTGACGACACACTGTACGACCTGCGTTCCTACTGGCGCGGGCGGCTCCACGAAGCGCTCGACGCCGTGCTGGCGCGCTACCCACATTTTGAGCGCGACGCACTGGTGCACCAGGCCATCCGCGAGAAGGTGTATATTGAGCGGCTGCCGGCCTTTCTGCGGGCGCAGGGCGTGGACGACGAGGCGCTGATTGCCAGCGCTAAAAGCATGTTCGAGCGCGACTGGTTTGCGCGGCTGGTGCTGAACGATGATGCGCCGGCCACGCTGCGCGCGCTGCGCCCGCGCTTCAAGCTTGGGCTGGTGACGAATGGCCCGAGCCGCACCCAGCGCCCCAAGATCGCACAGTTCGGGCTGGACGACTACCTCGACCTGCTGATTGTGTCGGAGGAAGTGGGCGTGGCGAAGCCCGACCCGGCGATTTTCCACATGGCGCTGGAGCAGCTTGGCGTTGCGCCCGCGCAGGCGCTGTATGTGGGCGACTCACTGGAGTTCGACCTGCCGGGCGCTGACGCGGCGGGCATGCCGTTTGTGTGGATGAACCCGCGCGGCGAGCCATTCCCCGAACACCTGCCGCGCCCGCTGCACGAAATTCAGCGGCTGACTGAGCTCGTGGCGCTGCTGGGGTGATTGCGCACCTGGCCACCAAGGCAGCAAGACACCAAGATTTGCATGACCGCAAGCGATTACTTGCGATCATGTCTGGTTGCGCGCCATGGAGTGATACTCGCGGTTGGGGCGCAGCTCGAGCGCGCTGGCGACACGATTGCTGTAGTTGAAGAACGCCGCGGTCTGAATAATATCCATAATATCTTCGTCGCTGAAGCCGTGCCCGCGCAGCGCGTCGATATCCTCGTCGCTGCAGGTGTCGGAAGCGCGCGTGATTTTGACAGCGAAATCGAGCATGGCGCGCTGGCGCGGCGCGAGGTCGGCGGCGCGGTAGTTCGCGGCAATTGTGTCGGACAGCACGGCATCCTTGCTGCGCACGCGCAACACCGCGCCGTGCGAAGTCAGGCAGTAGAAGCAGTGATTCTGCGCCGACACGGCCACGGCGATCATCTCGCGCTCGGCTTTGCTCAGCCCCGAATCGTCCATCATAATCGAATCGTAGAGCGCCATGAAGCCGCGCAATTGCTGCGGGCGCAGGGTGTAAGCACGGTAGACGTTCGGCACAAAACCCGGTTTGGCACGCATCTGATCGAACTGCGCGGCAATATCTTCGGGCAGGGCGTCCGCGTCCGGCACGCGGAGGCGGCTGATGCGCTCGTTATCGTTCGGCTGCATGATGCTTCCTTTCTCCATACTTTTGCTGCTCATTGGCGACAGCTCAGTGTACCACTACAGCAAAGTTCAGTGGTATTCGGCCACAGAGAACACGAAGCACACCGAGTTTGAGATCCATAGCTCAGTGGTCTCTGTCGTCTCTGTGGCTCAACCATTGTGCCTCTGCTATAACCGTGCCGTGAGACTTTTGTAAGAACTTGCTGCTGGCAGTGTAAGAAATCGCCGCGATACTCGGCATGTGAGTGAGATGGCCTTGCCACACGCATGAGGAGGATTGACGATGATTGGCACTATTGTTCGCGGCTGGAATGCGATGTCGCCGGTGCGCAAAGTTCGCCGCGTGATTTCGATTGGCCTGATTGGCTTTGCGATCTGGGCGCTTTCACCCTACCTGTATAGCCGCCAGGTTGACGAACCTTTCCCCGCTGCCGCGCCCGTGCCCACTGCCGCCATGGCTGATGCTGGCGCAATGGCAAAACCAACTGCGGCAATGGCCGACGCTGGCGCAATGGCAAAACCAACTGCGGCAATGGCCGACGCTGGCGCGATGAGCGACGCCAAGCCGACCGCTGCAATGGCTGATGCGGGCGCAATGGCAAAACCAACTGCGGCAATGGCCGACGCTGGCGCGATGGCTGAACCCACGGCCATGGCCGCAACCGAGCCGGTGGCCCTGGTGGCGGGAAGTCTGGTGCCCGGCAGCACACCCGGCGACCGCGCCTCGGGCAGCGCGACGATCTACCGCCTGACCGACGCCAGCCATGTGCTGCGCCTGGAAGAGTTTGCGACCACCAATGGGCCAGACCTGTTTGTGGTGCTTTCGCGCAACGCCAACCCCGACGCCGACGGGATTGGCGACAAGGGCAGCTATGTGCAGCTGGAAGCGCTGAAAGGCAACAAGGGCAGCCAGAACTACACCCTGCCCGCCGACGTCGATCCGAGTGGTTATAAGT
>LJCR01001599.1 GCA_001399705.1 Kouleothrix aurantiaca | reverse complement strand
GGGTTGCCCCGCCGCGCGCATGCGTCACTCAACTATTGGCTCATCAAGGCCCACGCGCCCCCGGCGCGACGAGCTGTGCCCGCTCGGCCGGCGTGAGTAAGCGAAATCCGCCCTGATCATTCACATAGACCACCACTTCACCGCGCACCTGCAGCAGCAGATCGACATTGCCGTCGCCTGTCAGGTCGTGCAGTGAAAGATACGGCACCACCGTGTCGCCATCTGCGCCAACCAGGTACGGGCCGGCCAGCACTTGAAGCTTGCTGGCGTCGCCGCCGGGAAGCTCCAGAATGCTCACCTGCCGGTTCTGATTGATCGCAATCAGGTGGGTGGGCGTGCCGCCGGTTTCGTTATGCCCAACCAGCCCATCGATCTGGGTGGTGCGTGGGTAGCCGTAGCGCAGATCGTCGAGCCGCCGCTGGCCCCAGCCCCATGCCGCCGTGAGCAGCACCGCGCCGAGCGCCAGGATCAATATATACGCAAGCGCCGTCGCCAGCCAGGGCGACAGCGCGGGCCACACCCCGCCGGGCGGCGCGGTGCGGCGTGATTTCATCGGCCGTGAAATAACTGCCATCAGCAACCTCCTGTTTGTGAGCCGCGGAGCGAGCCACGCGACGGGAGGCGCCTGAACATTCCATGAGCCCATCGTTGAGATGCGTGTAGTATACCCTGCGAGAAGCGAAAGAAGAAGGGCTTTTCACTAACTTTTTGTTAGAATATCAGCAAGGTTTTGGGGCTTCCTGGTGAGGCAAACGAGGATATTTCCATGCTCGGGGTTGCGGGAATGAGTGTCGAAGAAAGGGCTTGCTTTTTCCATATTCATTCCTGCCTTTGCCAGCACCCTCGTCACTGCGCGAGCAGGAATGCTATAATGAATAACGATCTGAATCGACCTATGCCGACGTGGAGTGCGACTAGGGGCATCAGCCAAACAGACGATCACGAGCAGATTTTAACTATCGTTCGCTCCTGGTCTGCTGCACAACGTTTTACGCTGGTACAAGAAGTTCTTTCGACGCTTGCACCCACCGAAGCGCCCCAACACACCGCCGCATCAACACTTGAGCGAGCGCGTGGCTTGTTTGCCGCAGGGGCGAGTGCACCTTCCGATGAGGAGATTGCTCGCTGGTTGGGTGAGCGGCGCTCAGAGCGCTACGGCGTATGAGGGTGCTGCTCGATACAAATATTCTGCTCGATGTTGCTGCTGAATCGCGAGCCATTTGTTGCGGACTCAAGCGCTATCTGGGCTGCCTGTGAGCTTGGTACCATTGCTGGGTTCGTTTCGGGCTCAGCATTGACCGATATTTTTTTATATTGCGCGCCGCGCCGCCGATATCCCAACAGCACGCATTGCCATTGGCCTGTGCCTTGCGACCTTTGAGATTGCCCTGGTTGATCGGCAAACCCTTCGATATCTGCGCGATTAGTTACCCCGTTCGAGCTGCTCGCGCAGCATCAGCAGGCCAGTGCGCAGGCGCAGCTTCACTTTGCCCACCGGCTCGCCAATTTCCTCGGCGATCGCCGCGCACGACATGCCGCCGTAGTACGCCAGCTCAAGCACCTGGCGCTGGGCCAGCGGCAGCGCCGCCAGCGCCGGGCGCACCACCTCGGCCTCGGGCAGCAGCGCCAGCCGATCGGCCAGGCACGGATCTTCGCCACTGCTGGCGC
>LJCR01001598.1 GCA_001399705.1 Kouleothrix aurantiaca | reverse complement strand
GGCACGGTGGGAACGGGGACGGCGGTGAACGGCTCGAACCCGGCGACCGCAACGGCTGATGCGGCAGGCACTGTTGCCGAGACCAACGAGACAAACAATGCCCTCTCGATCTCGGTTGGCGTCGGGCGCGGCGCGATCATGCCCTACACGCGCATCGAAGCTGAGTTGGCGACGAACGCAACCACCGGCACGCGTCTGACGCCGAACTACAATCTGTCCGACTACGCGGGCGAGGCATCCGGGCGCTCGGCGGTGCTGCTCGACGCCACCGGCGAGTATGTCGAGTTTACCCTGCCGACGGCCGCCAACGCAATTGTGGTGCGCAACGCCATTCCCAACTCGGCGGACGGCGCTGGCATTGACGCGACCTTAAGTGTGTATGCAGCCGGCGCCGATAAAGGCAATCTGGTCGTTTCTTCCAAGTTCTCGTACGTCTACGCATCGCCCACCACGCTTGGCAACCTGGGCTACAGCAACACGCCGGGCGGCACGCCCTACTGGCTGTACGAAGAAGCCAACATGATGCTCGACCAGACCTACCCGGCCGGCACCAAGCTGCGCCTGCAGAAGGACGCGGGCGACGTGCAGTGGGTGTATGTCGACTTCGCGGAGTTCGAGAATGTTGCGCCGCCGGCCAGCAATCCCGACCCGACGCGCTATGTGCAGGTTTCGGCCACGAAGTCGATCGACACCGCGCTGACCGAGTTCCGCGCCGATTCGACCAAGCTCGGTATCTTCATCCCGGCGGGCACCTGGGCGCTCGGCTCGAAGATCTTCGTGTATGGCCGCGCCACCCTGATCATCGGCGCGGGGCCGTGGCACACGCGGCTGGTCGCTCCGCAGGATCAATCGAACACCGACGTCGGGTTTAATATCGCGTCTACCGCCAACGGCTCGATCGTCAAGAACTTCTCGGTCTGGGGCAACTACCGCAACCGCATCGACGGCCCCGGCAAGTTCATCGACGGCAACGGCATGCAGAACGTGACGGTCGATAACGTCTGGGCCGAACATTTCGTCTGCTTCTACTGGGGCGTCGGCTCGTCGAACAACACGTTCAAGAACCTGCGCATCCGCAACACCTTCGCCGACGGCATCAACATGACCAACGGCTCATCGAACAATCTGATCACCAATTCTGAAAGCCGTGGCGCCGGTGACGACGCCTTCGCGCTGTTCAGCGCGGTCGACGCGGGCGGGTCGTACAACGTCGGCAACGTCTACTCCAACCTGACAGCCATTCTGGTGCGGCGCGCTGCCGCCTTCGCGGTGTACGGCGGCTCGGGCAACACCTACACCAACCTGTATGGCGCCGATACGCTGACCTACCCCGGCATTACGATCAGCAGCCTGAGCTTCGGTTACAACACGCTGGGCTTCGGCGACCAGGACAGCATCTTCGATGGCGTGACGCTGGAGCGCACCGGCGGCGACTTCTGGACCAGCGTCGGCAGCGATGACCATATCAACGATTACCAGAACTTCGCGGCGATCTGGTTCTTTGCGGGCGACCGCGCCTTCAAGAACATTGTGGTGCGCAATGTGGACATCAACAATCCGGTCTACTTCGGCGTGATGTTCCAGACCAAGTACCCCGAGAAGCCGCCGATGCAGAACGTGCGCCTGGAGAACATCAACATCAACGGCGCGCCACGCTACGGTATCAAGC
>LJCR01001597.1 GCA_001399705.1 Kouleothrix aurantiaca | reverse complement strand
GCCCCGCCCTATACGCTCTATGATGCAGCCGCGCCGGCGCTCCTTAGCGGCGAAACTCACGACATTGATCTGGTGGTTGAAGAAAAAGATATGACTGTGGCGAAGGGCTTTGTGCAGCACGTCTGGACCTTTAATGGCACCGTGCCCGGCCCGGTCATTCGCGTGAAGCTCGGCGATACCGTGCGCATTCACCTGAAAAACCCGGCGAGCAACAAGCTCGCGCACTCGGTCGATTTTCACGCCAGCCAGGTGGCCTGGAACGACGAAATGACCTCGATCAACCCGGGCGAAGAAAAGCTCTACGAGTGGAAGGCCGAGTACGCGGGTGTGTGGATGTACCACTGTGGCACGTCGCCGGCACTTCATCATATCGCCAATGGCATGTATGGCATGGTGATTGTGGAGCCGCAGGGTGGCTTGCCCGCAGTTGATCACGAATTTGCGCTAGTGCAGAGCGAGTGGTACCTTGGCCCGCAGGGCGAGCCCGCCAGCCTGACCAAGGCGGCAGCCGCCGCGCCCGCGCCCGACTATGTCGTGTTCAACGGCGTCGCCAACCAATATAAGGATACCCCGATCAAGGTTGAGACAGGGAAGCGCGTGCGGGTGTTTGTGCTCAACGCCGGGCCCAGCGTCGATAGCTCGTTCCATGTCGTCGGCACGATCTTCAATACGGTGATCAAAGAAGGCGTGGCGCTAACGGCTGACAACGCCGGGCACTATGGGTCGCAGGCCGTCGATCTCGCGCCAGCGCAGGGCGCGATCATCGAGTTCACGACCGCCGAAGACGGCCTGTACCCGATTGTGACGCACGCCTTTAACTTCGTGGGGCGCGGCGCGCTGGGCTTGTTCCAGGCCGGCGACGGCGACCCGAAGAAATAGGGCGCGTTCACGTGCGCAGTGTGAACAACGTGTAGGTGTAGGTTGAGAATCATCCACAGATGGCACAGATGACACCAACGATAATGGTCGTTAGAGATCGGGAACTGCTTCAGGCTGTGCCATCTGTGGATCACCATATCGTCGCCAGATCGGCGGCGCGTGGGCGACATTTGGAGCGCGTTATGACAATACCGACCACCTCATTGCCGTTGCCGCTTATTGCGCTCCATCGCTGCACAGGCTGTGGTTTATGCGCTGAGCTGTGCCCTACCAACGCGGTTGAGATAATCGACCAGAAAGCCGCAATTGTGCGCCCGGCCGATTGCACCTTCTGCGAGGTGTGCGAGTCGTACTGCCCGGAAGGCGCGATTGGCCGGCCGTTTCAGATCGTGTTTGCATCGTCAGAAGAGTAAGGACATAATGCTTCAACACCTTGGCGACCTGCTGACCGGCGACGGCCCCGACGGCCCGCGCTGGAGTCACACCAGCGCACAGCTTAATATCAACCTCATTCGCCTGAGCACCGGCGCGACAATTCCCCTCCACCGCAACATCGACGTCGATGTGGTGCTGGTAGTGGTAGCGGGCACCGGCAGCGCCACTGTCGAAACGGTGCTCCATACCCTGCAGGTCGGCGATCTGCTCGTGATCCCGCGCGGCGCCGAGCGCTCGCTGCGCAGCACCAGCGACGATTTCGCATATGTCACCTGTCACCAGCGCCGCGCCGGCCTCCAGCCACAGGATAAACAAGTACGGTAATATTTCTATTGGGTGGAATGAACTATGTACAC
>LJCR01001595.1 GCA_001399705.1 Kouleothrix aurantiaca | reverse complement strand
GGCGCCGTGATCGGCGGCAGGTCGCGCTCGCTGAGCACCGCCGAGTCTTTTGGTGCGACGTTCACACTGCCGTGCCAGGCCGGCGCTGGCTGCAACTGCAGTTTGGGCGTCAGGTTGATCGGGGGTGAGTTTGGTGGTATTGCGGGCATACGAACCTCCTGGGAATTATGACATTCCAGTGGTGTGCACCATTGTACCATTTGGCGGAAAAAATGCTTCAGGGGCCTGGCGAACCAGACCCCTGAAACAAGAGAAGAGAGGAGAAGGAGATAATGGGATTATATCATACCTTTAATAGTTTGCAAGCACCTTTTTCTCCCGATGGCACAGAATATGCTATGCTACGCGCCGCTGCAGATACACGCGACGAAAGTGAAGGGAACGCATGATCTACCACCTCGCGCCGGCCGAGCGCTGGCACACATGGCCCGCCGAACAGCCCTACACACCCGCCGAGCTCGCGGCCGACGGCTTTGTGCACTGCACCGGTGAAAGCAGCACCATGCTGGCCGTAGCCAACCGCTTCTACCAGGGCGCGCCCGGCGGCTTTGTGATGCTGCTGATCGACCCCGAGCGGCTGAGCGCGCCGCTGCGCTGGGAGGCGCCCGCCGACCCGGCGCCAAACGCCGGGCCGCCGCTCGCGCCGCTGTTCCCGCACATCTACGGCCCAATCGACCGCGCGGCGATTGTGGATGTGCGCGAGGTTCAGCGCGCGGCGGATGGCAGGTTTGTGGGCTGGTAGGCGACGACTGCCGACTGCCACCTGCCGACTGCCACCTGCCGACTGCCCACTGCCACCTGCCACCTGCCTCCTGCCTCCTGCCACCTGCCTCCTGCCACCTGCCACCTGCTACCTGCCACCTGCCAGTGCTCCAGCGCGCTGTGGTAAGATAGGGCTC
Organism: Kouleothrix aurantiaca; assembly: GCA_001399705.1. Lineage (GTDB taxonomy): Bacteria > Chloroflexota > Chloroflexia > Chloroflexales > Roseiflexaceae > Kouleothrix > Kouleothrix aurantiaca. The sequence continues at coordinate 772 of LJCR01001595.1, read as the reverse complement.
GTGCGCCATCTGGCGTGCCCAAGCGAGTATCTTACAGCAAAGGAGCTTGTATGACCCGGCATTTTACGAATATCATCGGCGGCCGGCCCGTCGATAGCGCCGCGACCTTTCTTTCGCGCAACTCCAGCAACCTCGAAGATGTGATAGGGGAATTCCCCGAAGCCAGCAAAGATCAGGTGCGCGACGCCTGCGTGGCCGCGCGCCGCGCCGCCGAGTGGGATGCGCAGACCGCCGGCGACTGGCTCCAGCGCCACATGCGCCGCGACGATGCGCGCGCGGTGCTGCGGATCGCGATCAACGCGATTTTTGCCGCCGAGCCGGAAGAGCTGTCGCTACTGTTTTTCCTGTTCTATGTGCACTCCGGCGGCGGGCTGATGTCGCTCAGCGAGATCCGGCGCGGCGCGCAGCAGGATCGGCTTGTGGGCGGCGCGCAGCAGCTTTCCGAGCGCATGGCTTCGCAGCTTGGCGAGCGCGTAATTCTGAACAGCCCGGTCACTGCGATTGCGCACGACGCCAAGGGCGCGAGCGTGCAAAGCGCCAGCGGGCGCTACCGGGCGCGCGCCGTGATTGTGGCGCTGCCGCCAACCCTGGCCGGCGCGATCCACTACGCCCCGGCGCTGCCACGCTCGCGCCAGCAGCTCACCGCAGCAATGCCGATGGGCCGCGTGATCAAGTGCATTCTGGCCTACCCCACGCCGTTCTGGCGCGCGGCCGGATTCGCGGGCACGGCGCTCAGCGACACCGGGCCGCTGCGCATGGTGTTCGACGACAG
>LJCR01001596.1 GCA_001399705.1 Kouleothrix aurantiaca | reverse complement strand
GGTGGGGTAGGCCTGGCCCGACAGGTTGATATACACGCTTGAGAAATCGGGCTGGCCGAAAATCAGGCCAATGATTGGATTGCTAATATCGGCCACCAGCGAGTCGATGATCGACCCGAACGCCGCGCCGATGATCACGGCCACCGCCAGCTCCAGCACATTCCCGCGCGCGATGAACTCACGAAACTCCTTCAGCACACAAACCTCCTGTTCTCGTTGGCGACCATACGCCAGCTCGTTCCGCCATACGTGGGCGGCGAGAAAAAGACGGACCGGCCTACGGATTGGTCACATCGCTGTGGGTGGGCGGCGCGCCCTCGCTGGCGCGGGTGATGATGGCGTGGGCGGCCAGCGCTTCGTAGAGGCGCGCGAGCAGGCGGCGGCGCACCTGTGGGGCCGCGCCGTGGCGGGCTTTCACCTTCAGCATCAGCTCGGTGCTTGCGCCCATCTGGCCGGTCTCGCTGATGATCTCGGGCGGCTCCAGCACGTCGGGGCCTGGGTCGGCGATGACTTCCTGCAGCACGGCCAGTGCTTCTTCGAACTGAGCAGTGGGCAGCGTAAGGTGGATGTGCGCCGCCGAGAAGCTGCCGCGCGTGAAGTTGCGAATGGTGCGCACATCGCCATTTGGCACAGTCCAAAGCTCGCCATTCTCGCCGCGCAGCAGCGTGCGCGTGAGCGACACTTCTTCCACCACGCCGATCACGTTGCGGTCGCCGATCTCGACTTTCTCGCCAATCGCAAACTGATCCTGCACCAGCAGCTGAATGCCACACAGCACATCGCTGATAAAGGGCCGCGCCGCAAAGCCGATGCCGGCGCTAAACAGCCCGAGCGCGGTGGTGAGCGCGGTTGGCGTGGTAACCTGCCCAAGCAGAAAGATAATGCCCAGCAGCACCGCCAGCGCGTTCATCAGCGACTGGATGAGCTGGCGCATGGTCAGGCTGCGCTGCTCGGTTATGCCGCCGCGCAGGCGCCGCCGGTAGTAGGCCAGCCGCCAGATCAGCCAGCCCAGCACCTGCCCGAGCAGCGCAAACACCAGCACGCTGAGCAGGCCGATCAGCAGGTAGGAAACAAACAGCAGCAGCCCGTTGATCAGCTGATCGAGCAGTTCAGAAAGCATATCTTTCGTTTCAGCGGCACAGAAGGACGGGCACGCGGCTTTCACGCAGCACCTGGTCAACCGAGCTGCCCAGCATGATTTCGAGCAGCGGGTTGAAGCCATAGCTGCCGATCACGACCATGTCGCAGCGGCGCTCGCGGGCAGTTTCGCTGATCAGCACGCCAGCCGCGCCTTCGGCCAGCACATAGTTCGCCTGGACGCCGTGGCGCTCAAGGTAGTCGCGCGCGCGCTGCTGCGTGGCCTCGGTGGTTTCCTGCCCGTCGCTCACGGTCAGCACGGTCAGGCCGATCTTCCAGCTCAGCGCGAGGTAGGTGGCGGCAAATAGCGCTTCTTCGGCTTTGGGGCTGCCGTCGTAGGGCAGCAGCGCGCTGGCGATTGGCATGGCCGGCACCGGCGCGGCCAGAATCGGGCGCGGGCAGCGCTGCAGCAGCGAGCGGAAGCCCGAGCGCAGGCGCGCGAGCGCTTCAGCGCCGGGCGGGTAGGACAGGCTGACGACCACCAGGTCGGTCAGGCGCGCGCGCTCGCAGATCTGCCGCGTGACGGTGCCAACG
>LJCR01001593.1 GCA_001399705.1 Kouleothrix aurantiaca | reverse complement strand
GCGGGTGCTGTGCAGCAGCTGGCGCACCTCGGCAAGCTCGCGCGTGCGCCCGATAAAGCGCGTCAGTGGCATGGGCAGCGGTGCAAGCAGCACATCGGGGGCCTGACCAGCCGCGGCCAGTGGCGCAACACGCCCAGCCAGAATGTCGCGGTATAGCTGCTGGCTGCTTGCATCGGGCTCAAGCTGCAGCTCGTGCCGCAGCGCGCGTTCGAGCAGGGCGTACTGGCCGAGCGCCGCCTGGCGCTCGCCCACCCGAGCGGCGAGGCGCATAGCCGCGCGGTGAAGTTCCTCATCGGCGGGATCGCCTGCAAGCGCCTGATGAATTGCGCTGCGCACCCGTTCCACGTCGGCGGGCTGCTCGGCCCGTGCCGCAGTGCCGAGCACAAGCGCGCGATACGCTTGGCGCAGCGCGGTGCGGCGCATGTCGAGCCAGAGCTCATACGGATCATCGGGAAGCAGGTCGCCGGTGTACCGATCAAGTGCGGCAAGCGCGGCGGCCACATCCTGCTGCTGAGCGCGGCGCGCGGCATCCTCAAATGCAAGCGCATCAACCCAGAGCTGCTCGGGCTCGCCCAGGCGCAGCTGCTGATCGCGCAGGATCAGAAACTGCCCGCGCGCATCATCGCCCGGTGCGATGGCGCGCCGCGCGCTGTGGAGCGCCTGGTTCAGGCTATTGATCGCGGCGCGGGGTTCCTGATCGGGCCAGATCGCGGCGAGCACCTGTTCGCGGTGGAGCCGGTAGCCAGGGGCGAGCGCCAGGAGCTTGATGATCTGCTGCGCGGCGCGCAGGCGTATCTCGCCCGGCGCGAGCACGCGCTCGCCCACCTGAACGCGAAAGCCGCCGAGAAGCCAAATAAACAGCGTTGGGTTCTGCAAGGCCTGACTCATGCGCTGCTCATACCGATATGCACTTCGTAGGGTTCCAGCGTGGCCCAATCAAATGTGACGCCAATGCCCGGATCATCCGGGGCGACCGCGAGCTGGCTGTCTATCACCAGCGGCCGTGTGGTGTACTGATCGATCGGGAAGCTATGCACTTCGAGCCAGCCCGCGTTTGGCTGCGCAGAAACCAGGCTCACGTGCAGCTCCTGCATGCCATGCGAGCAGATCGGCACTCCATAGTGGCGCGACAGCTCTGCGACCTTGAGCCAGCCGCTGATCCCGCCGCAGTTGGATGCGTCGGGCTGCACAAACGATAGCTTGGCCTGCTGCAGGGCACTGGTGAACTCATAGATCGTGTGCAGATTTTCGCCCATGGCCAGGGCGACGCCGGTGGCATCCGCGAGCCGGGCGTACCCCGAATAGTTCTCGGGGATCAGCGGCTCTTCAAACCACAGAATGTTGTAGGGCTTGAATGCCTCGGCGGCGGCGATGGCCTGATCCTCCGACAGCGAATAGTTGGCATCCACCATCAGGGCAATCTCGGGGCCGATCAGCTCGCGCACCGCCGCGACCCGCGCCACATCCTCTGCCAGATGCTGCTTCCCAACCTTGATCTTCACCCCGTTGAAGCCCGCCGCCAGGTAGCTTCGAATGCTGACCAGCAATTTCTCGAGCGAATAGTTGAGATCGATCCCGCCGCGGTATGCCTTGCACACCATTGCGGCGCCGCCGGCCATGCGCCAAAGCGGCGTGCCGGCCTGCTTGCCGCGAAGATCCCACAAGGCAATAT
>LJCR01001594.1 GCA_001399705.1 Kouleothrix aurantiaca | reverse complement strand
CCGCCGAGCGGCGTCACGCCCTGTTAGAGCTGGCGGCGCGCTACACCCTGCCGATCGTCGAGGACGACCCGTATGGCGAATTGCGCTACAGTGGCGAAGCGGCGCCGCTGCTGGCCGCGCTCGATATTGCGCGTTTTGGTGCGCCGCGCCACGTCCTCTACCTGAGCACTTTCTCCAAGCTGCTGGTGCCGGGCCTGCGCGTGGGCTGGGCCGTCGCGCCCGAGCCGCTGCTGCGCCGCATGGTGCAGGTCAAGCAGGGCCTCGACCTCCATACCAGCTCACTGGCGCAGGCAATTGCCTACGAAGCCTGCCGCGACGGCCTGCTGCAGCGCCAGATCCCGCGTATTCGCGGCGTCTACCAGGCGCGGCGCGACGCGATGTTGGGCGCGCTGGAGCAGTATATGCCCGCTGGCACGCGCTGGACCAAGCCGGACGGCGGGATGTTTCTGTGGATCACGCTGCCCGAGAGCTACAACACTACCGAGCTGCTGGCGCGCGCGCTGGATCGGCAGGTGGCGTTTGTGCCGGGTGGCGCGTTCCACGCCAATGGCGGCGGTGCAAACACCATGCGCCTGAATTTCTCGTTCTCAACGCCCGAGCAGATCGTTGCCGGCGTGCAGCGCCTGGCCGAAGTGTTTCGCGACGCGCTGGCATAAGGCCAGGAAAGGGACGTATGACCGAGCTTCTGTTTCAAACCGACGCCTACATGCGCGAATTTTCGGCCCAGGTGACGGCCACCGAAGGCCAGGCGGTCGCGCTTGATCGTACCGCATTCTATGCCACGGGTGGCGGCCAGCCGCACGACACCGGCACGCTCAGCGCGAGCGACGGGCGTACGTGGCGCGTGACCGAGGTGCGCAAGCAGGGCGATCAGGTCTGGCACACGCTGGAAGGCGAACCGCCCGCGCCCGGCACCGCCGTGCAGGGCACGATCGACTGGGTGCGCCGCCACAAGCTGATGCGCACGCACACGGCGCTGCACCTGCTGTGCGGCGTGATCTGGCGCGATTATCAGGCGCCGGTGACGGGCGGCAACATGGACACCGACGAAGGCCGCCTCGACTTCGAGCTGCCCAACTTCTCGAATGTGCTGGCGCAGGAAATCGTGGCGAAGGTGAATGCGGAAATTGCCGCCGCGCGCCCGATCGAGGTACGCATCCTGCCGCGCGAAGAAGCGTTCGCCATCCCCGACCTGATCCGCACCAAGATCAATCTGCTGCCGGAAGGTATCAGCCAGGTGCGCACGGTGAACATCGTCGGGCTTGATTTGCAGGCCGACGGCGGCACGCACGTGGCCGACACGGGTGAAGTTGGGCGCGTGGTTCTGCTGAAAACGCGCAGCAAAGGCGCAAACAACAAGCGCATTGTGATTGGCATCGAGGACGCGGGGTGAGCAGTAGGCGGTAGGCAGTTTGCAGTCGGCAGGAGGGAGCGTAGAGCGCAGAGCAGCTGAACACGCGCTGCCAATTGTCACACTTCATCGGTCATCGTTCGTCGATCGTCGGTTGTCAAACCTGTAACCGTTAAGGGTTTAGGGTCTGGGGTTTGAGCTTGCAACCTTCTAACCTGCAACCTTCTAACCTGCAACTCCCAAGCCCTCCGTGCCTCCGTGTCTCTGTGGTGAGTCTTCCGGTCGCCCTTCGTCGGTGGTCGGTGGTCGAAGAGAGGGGGG
>LJCR01001592.1 GCA_001399705.1 Kouleothrix aurantiaca | reverse complement strand
GGATACTCCCGTGGCCCGCAGCGCGACCCCTGCGGCGCAGAACAGTATCGAGATCCGCTTGTCTGACCAGAACGACAATGAGACCGGCTTTACGATCGAGCGCTCGCCAGATGGCGCGACCGGATGGGCCGAGGTCGGCACGGCTCCGCCGGACCAGACGGTGTTCGTTGATCGCGGCTTATCGTGTACACCGCCGCTGTTCTATCGCGTGCGGGCCTACAACCTCGGCGCGGTCTCGGGTTGGAGCGCGAGCGTCAGCACACATATCTGCACGCCCACAGCCCCGACCGGGCTGACCGCCGTGGCGCTCTCGCGGCTGAATATCGCGCTCGCTTGGACCGACACCAGCGATAACGAGACCGGCTTTGCGATCGAGCGCTCGCCGGATGGCGTCGCCGGCTGGGTCGAGATCGACCGCATCGCGGCCAATAGCGCCAGCTACACCGACCGCGGCCTCAGCTGCAACACGGCCTACTTCTACCGCGTACGCGCGTTTCACCCCAGCGCCGCCTCGACTTATACTGCCGTGGCGCACACCAGCACCGGCACATGCGTGCCCCAAACGATGTATGTCGATGCTGGCTCGCGAGGCCCTGACACTGGCGATAGCTGGGCGTCGGCCTATACCGATCTGCAGCATGCTCTGACGGGCGCGATCGCCGGCGACCAGATCTGGGTCGCCGCCGGTGACTATCGGCCGAATCTGCGCTACCCAGAGATCAACAATCCGCTTGCCTCGTTCCATGTTCCAGATGGCGTGGCCTTGTATGGTGGATTTAGCGGCGCCGAGACAGCGCTCGATCAGCGCGACTGGCAGCACAACGCCACGTTGCTGTATGGCAATGGTGTGTATCACGTGGTCACGACAGCCAGTGTCGGTCCGTCCACCATCCTGGATGGCGTCACGATTACTGGCGGCTATGCAAGCGGCATCAACCCGAATGGCGGCGGTGCCGGCTGGTACAACGACCACGGCAGCCCCACGATTCGCAATTGCACGTTCGACAGAAACTATGCGGTTAGTGTCGGCGGCGGCCTATTTAACGACCACGGCAGTCCGCTGCTCGCCAATGTCGTCTTTCAAAACAATACTGGCGAAGTGCTCGGCGGCGGCATGGCCAACTATGGTGGCACGCCGACCCTGCGCGATGTCGCCTTTCGAAAGAATCGCGTGATGAATGGCTTGATCGGTGGCGGCGGCGGGTTCTCGAACACTGGCGGTGGCAGCGCGACGCTCGATGGCGTCAGCTTTGAGGAGAACATATCGCCGGGCTACGCCGGCGGCCTGTACAACGACAGCAGCACGGCAACGGTTACGCGCGCCTCGCTCACCAGCAATCGCGGCGTGTACGGTGGGGCGATCACGAACATTGGGAACGGCACGCTGGTGATAAGCGACGCGACCTTTCTGACCAATGCATCGCAGGAAGGCGCCGGCATCGCGAACTACAATAGCAATATAACGCTACAGTACGCTACCTTCCGCCACAATTCGGCCACCTACGCCGGCGGCGGGATCTATGTTCAATACTCCACTGACACGGTCGCGCTGCACACGCTGGTATTTACCGGCAACGCCGCCCACCAGGGCGGCGGCGTGGCCTTCAATGGCAGCGCCGGCTCGCTCAGCAACGCGACATTTGTTGGAAACAACGCCTGGTATGGCGGCGGCC
>LJCR01001591.1 GCA_001399705.1 Kouleothrix aurantiaca | reverse complement strand
GAATGAAGGGCTCGCGCTCGCCGGCACCTGGTTCGAAGGCGAGATCAAGCCCGAGGACGTCTGGGACACGCCCGCCAGCAAAGGCGAGATTCGCATGAAGGTCTTTCCGGCGTCGGCGTCGGCCCACCCGAGCCAGCAGGTTATTCAAATCTATCAGACAAAGTATGAATGGAGTGAAAACCTGCACACCGGCGACCTGACGATCTACACCGGCCGGCTCTACCAGCCCGAAGGCCAGCCCGGCGCGCCGCCGGTGTTCTTCGGCTACGGGGCGGATAATGCCGGCCGCCAGTGGCTGACCTTTAGCCTGGCGCCGTCGAATGTCAAGGCGTAGTCCATATTCCGAAGTGCTGAGGTTCACGCGCGCCCTTCGATGTACGCTTCGCGCTCCTCAGGATGCGCTTGCTGCACCAATGTGGAGAAACCTTTGCCCGCCAACACATCTTCCCACCGAGTCGTTCAATAAGGAGCAACGCAATGCCTCAAGGAATTGACATTGGCACCATCCCGCAGCCGGTTGTGCAGGTCAATCTTTTCCAAAAGTTTGCCGATTTCCTGCACACCGCACCCATCCACGCGAACAATAGTATTGCACACCCGGTTGTCGATTTCCGGATCATCTGGCAGCAGGACGACGGCCACTTTGGCGTGAGCGCGGGCGGGCTGGCGCTCGCCATTCAGCTGCCGTCCGTCTCGGCCCTGGTTGGCGTGCGCAGCGCCGACTCGCAGCCACACCAGCCGGCAAGCTGGCTGCTGTGGAAACATGTCGACCTGCAGAATTTTGCCGGCGAAGACAAGCTCGCGCCCGACGGCGCAGCCGATCTCAGCCTTGGCATCAACAGCACGCTCACCATCCATAGCCAGACGCTTGGCGAGCGCACACAGAGCTGCGTGTTTCACAAGGTTGGCAGCAAGCCCGAAACCGCGCCCGGCAACACCAGCGCCAGCATCACCACACTATTTACGGCAAACGAAACTGAAGGCGCGGCGTCGGCGATGATTCTGAGCCTGACTGCCCGCTACTGGGGCGAGCCTATTATCAAATAAGGTCGCCCACACTTCCCGATGGCGGGCGCACCGCAGTGCCGTAGCAGCCGCCCCCCCTGCGCGCCTGCCGCGCCCGCCTGCTTTCTTTGCAAAAAAAGAAAAAGCTACGGTATTGAATTGGAGGAACCCACAATGGCTGAATTAGCAGTTGCTGAAGGCTGGTGCCCGTTTGCAATCCACAAGCCGGTGCCGTCGCATAAATACTGGCAGGGCAACAAGGGCCGCGACGCGGTGGTGATGCATGTGTCGCAAGGCACAATGAACAGCATGGTTGGCTGGTTTCTCGGCGGATCCGAGGCGACCGCGCACTTTGGGATCGGGCCCGACGGCGCGCTCTTCCAGTTTGTGTCGGTGCACGATTCAGCCTTTGGCAATGGCGCGAGCTTCCGCAACGGGCGCTGGTTCGACCCGGCCGGTCACCAGGTGAAGCCCGCCTGGGCGGGGCTGCGCGCCGGGCAAAATCCGAACTGGTACACAATCTCGGTCGAGCACGCCGGCTTCTTCACCGATGCGTGGACCGAGGCGATGGATGCGACCAACACGCGCCTGCTGATCTGGCTGGCCGAGCAGTTCGCCACACTCGCGCCCTATGCGCCGGGCAAAACGCTGATCGGCCACTGCGACAT
>LJCR01001590.1 GCA_001399705.1 Kouleothrix aurantiaca | reverse complement strand
CGCAGCAGTTTGGCATGGTGCTGCTGGAAGCGGCGCGTGAGCGCGGCGTGCGCCTTTTGCGCGGCACCGTCGCGGGTGTAGACGTGCGTGATGGCCATGTCGAAGGCGTGCGCGTTGAAACTGAGCATGGGCCGCAAACCATCGCCACGCGCTGCTTTGTGGATGCTGCCGGCCCGATGCTTGGGCAGGTTGCGCGGCTGCTGGGCGTTGAGCTGCCGATCTATTCCGAGCGGCACATCAAGATCGCGTTCAACGATCATCTGGGTGCGGTGCCGCGCGACGCGCCCATGCTGATCTGGACCGACCCGGTGACGCTGCCCTGGGATGAAGATGAGCGCGAGGCGCTGGCCGAAGACCCCGACACGGCGTGGATGCTGGGCGAATTGCCTTCTGGCGTGCATTGCCGGCCCGAGGGTCATGTTGGCGGCGCGGTGCTGCTGATCCTGTGGAACTTCCACCTCGACCCGGTCGAGCCGCGCTTTCCAATCGAGGTGGATGAATTCTACCCCGAGCTGGCGCTGCGCGGCATGTCGGTGATGCTGCCGGGGCTGGCGCGCTACTTCGACCGCGCCCCCAAGCCCTACATCGACGGCGGCTACTACACCAAAACGCGCGAAAACCGCCCGCTGGTTGGCCCGCTGCCGGTGGGTGGCGCGTATGTCGTCGGCGCGCTCTCGGGCTTTGGCCTGATGGCGTCCTGCGCGGCGGGCGAGCTGCTGGCCGCGCACATCGCGGGTGCGCCGCTGCCACCCTATGCCCCCGCGCTCGCCCTCGCCCGCTACGACGACCCGGCCTACCAGCAATTGCTCGCCAACTGGGGTGATGTGGGGCAGCTATAAACGCAGAAGTCAGGAGTCAGAAGTCAGCAATACGACTCCTGTCTCCTGTCCCCTGTCTCCTGTCTTCTGACTCTTGGCTACTCCCCGCCGCGCAGCACCGCCACGCCATACGGCCCCAGCTCGACCTCGCCCGCCACATCCTGCCCGCTCAGCGCGTCGGTGAAGGTGCCCGTGAGCGGTAGCGTCGCTGGCGCGGCCGAGTGGTTCAGCGCGAACAGGAAGCGCTGCGCGCCCGCCGCCCGCTCGATCAGCTCGACGGTGGCAGGCACGCCCGAGCGCGTCGCGATGCCAGCCACGCCCAGCACGCGATCCAGCAGCCATTCCATGCCTTCGGCGCTCAGGCGCGTGCCGCTGTAGAACGCCTGCCCCGCGCCAAAGGCGTGCTGCGTCACGGCCGGGCGGCCAGCGTAGAAATCGCCGGTGAACGTTGCCAGCGCCGTCGCGCCTTCCAGATCGATCACGTCGCTCCACAGGTCGCAGGTGAAGGTGCTGCCGTCGGCGGTTTGCGCGCCGTTCTGCTGGCCAGGAATATACGGGTCGAGTTCCTCGACGCGCAGGCCGAGCATGCGGCGGAACGGCGCGGGGTACCCACCCAGGCGAATGTGCTCGTTTTCGTCGGCAATGCCGCTGAAGAACGACATCGCCAGCGTGCCGCCGCCCGACACATACTGCTCCAGCGCCTGCGCGGTCGTGTCGCGCACCATGTACAAGTTCGGCACCAGCACCGCGCTGTAGGCGCTCAGGTCGCTGTTCGGGCCGGCATAATCGACGGCGCTGTTGCGCGCGTAGAGCGGCGCGTAGTAGCTGCGGATCTGCTCCATCAGCCGCACATCGGCC
>LJCR01000159.1 GCA_001399705.1 Kouleothrix aurantiaca | reverse complement strand
GGGTTTAGGACATGTTGTAAACGGTTGTCAAAGGGTCGTAGTGAAAGATGCGATCGTGATTTCTCCATTGATCGTTAGTATGGATGTTGTTATTCGGATACATTCCCCACTTGCGCTGTGGCGAGTTCGCAGGGTTTTAGCAAAGTGGGGAGTGAATGGCACCGTACACATCATTTTTTAATTTGAGCGGGGAAGCGGCACATGCGAGGCTGCCGAAACCCCCAAAACGAACCCCGAATTAGAGTTCGTGCTCCGTCGACGGACAAAAAACCAAATATATGATCTCTGTACAGACAAATGGCCAGTAACTATTACAGGAGTTTTGTCCTGAAGGCGAGAATAGGCATATCAAGATTTATGCACTATTCTTGATCGTTTGGTGGATGTAAAATATTTCGCGACGGGAAATATAGAAGAAAAAGAGCCTGTTTTAGCTTTACTATGATAAACGTTGTTCTATCGTATAACAAGACGTGTTTAAGGTTAATAGCGTGGGAAAAATGAAGTACCGAATTTCGGTGTCGACTGTTGGTTGCCAGTAAAAAGTGTAAGCCTTTTATCCTACGGGCGACAGTTTACAATGCAAGATTATACACTGATTTTTCTCTCGCCGCGATCAGTTTTTCAGAGATCCTGTGTAAAAGGATATTAAAGCGATGAGACACTTATTGTCATTTTATATATACAACCGTTGTTATATTATATGACAATGATGGCATAAAATTTAGTACTACGTCTGATTGCACCCATGTACTATTTTCAATATAGCTGACATATGATATGGTAAACGCCAACGTTCTTCGTGCCCTACGCCATTACGAAATACAACGAGCAGATGCCTTCAATTACGAATTATCTTTGATAATCGCTTTACATGCAGAGTGTACCAAGCGTCCCGCCAAATACTCGGAGAGGACTCACGTGAGCAACCTTGTAGATGGCAGACATAACAGCTTTGGCACACTCATTCAATCGAGCGCACAAGTTAAATTTATAATGTCTATTAATAATATGCTATATATAAAGCATTCTATTAATGGAATATTATTGGAGGCGTATTGTGGTACGGCTACGCGTTCAAGAACTTGCTGGTATACGAGGCTTGAATATGTCTCAACTGCAAATTCTTGCTGGAGTTTCTATGGGGTTGGTGAGGCGTTACTGGTATAACCAAGCTGATCGTGTGGAACTGCGAGCACTCGCGAAGATCGCGAAGGTACTTGATGTAGCACCTGGTGATCTGATTATCGATGAGGAAAAGGAGCGCAAGATAAACGAGTAGTTCATTGCGGTGCATTCTCCGCAGTGTGTAGAAAAGCTGCCGAACCGATGTGGCTCGGTTACCAAAACATCCAGACAAAAAAACAAGCTGCCCGCGAAGAGCGGACAGCGTGTCTGAGACCAAGTATAGGTTCTCGCAACACCCCTATACTACCCCCTTCAGGCATGACTGTCAACTCCTCGTGCAGCCCTAGGAGGAGTCTGCCGTGAATTTGGTGCCCAATTGGTTAGACATGCGTAAAACTGAGCTGGCCTCTTGGTTCCTTACTACATTTGTCCCTGATCCGACACAGGGATATGATCTGATGAATCCTGCTGGGGCTGACAACAGATATATCCATAAAAGCAAGCCGCTTACACTTGAGCACGTCGTAGATGCCTTGAATGGCGGCACGCGTCGCCTCTCGATCGATGGAAAGTATCGCTCCGTACCATTATCCATTGCAGCTATTCGACAGCATCAGGATACGTGGGCGACGGGCGCTGCCATTAATATTGATTACGGTGGTAGCACAGCTGTAGAGCGTGTTCTTGTCATCTGTCGTGAATATTCGTTGTGGGCCTTCGCCCAGCTAAGTACGAGCGCTGCTCACGATGGTGGGCATGTCTATATTCTGACTGACCAGCCTCAACCGGCTTCGTTTCTACAAAATCTTGCAGCACGCATTCTATTGGACGCAAACGTCAATGGAGACGTCTACCCTGCTTGTGAGACCCGCGCCCATCGGAGCCTGCGACTCCCACTTATGCCGCATCTTCAGGCCCCAAATGGGCCACATCGATATCCGCTCCTGCTCCAGTGCGGTGAGTGCATTGATGCTAGCAATCCCTGGACAGCACTCGCACACCTTCAAGACTTCTGGCAACCAAATAGTGTCGAGGTATTGACGCAAGCAGCTACGCTTCTCCCCGTGCTGCCGATCGTCAACCGTCAACCGCTCCATAAGAGCAAGGTGAACCCCTGCATCTCGACGATGGAAATCTGCTAAAGGATGCCGACGTTATTATTGTCGATGAAAGCCCACTGAACGCGCTACTGAGCGAGGAAACTGCGAAATCGGAAGAAGTGAAGCAACTCGCATGTCGTCTTGAAGAAACGGGCGATCCTGCCGCGCCCCTTGTTCGAGCATTGTGTACGGCTGCTCAGAGCACAACAAGCCTGAAGAGTAAACAGTTAGTTGCGGAACTTAATAGCCTGTTGCAAGGCCAGCTGGCGGACGCCATCAAAGCAGCACAGGATTCTCCGACAGCAAGACCGAAGCCGGCATACACGCTAACCGGCGATCCTGCGCGCCTGCCGAATCAGTTCTTCAGCAGATTGCTGAAAGCCCTTGAACACGATATGGGGGCCGCAAACAGTTTACTGGCATTCGAGAAAGGCAACTGGATCTGGCACGAAAAGCGAGCATTTTTGCCGAGCGCGCTCGCAAAGGAAAATGCACCAGCAGTGATTATTCTTGATGGTAGTGCCAATCAACGCATTTGTGAGCAACTCTATTCGCCTTGGCCTGTAAAAGTCGTCGAGGTTGAGATACCGCTATCGCCGTATGTTGAGATTATCCAGTGTCCAGGGACACCCTCTACGCGCCGCATTTTAGAAGATATGTCACGACTTGCGAATCTAGCATATACCGTCGCCTGCTGTTGCGCTGAATTGGGCATTGTACTTGATGGTGGTGTGTCCTATAAGGATGCAATACCGTACTTTGGAGAAGTGCTTGGAGGGATTTGGCTTTATTATGGTGGGCAGCGAGGTCGCAACGATCTTACGCACGCACGTGCCATAGCGATCATTGCAAGTCCGACCATGCCGCCCGACGCAATGCTTCGCAAAGCACAGGCGCTTTGGTTAGACGATCCCACACCTATCAGCCCGGCGACGATGAAACGCGGACAAGGTTACTATGTCGCGGAAGATGAGCGGCTTCAAGCGATCATTCACGTTCTTGGCGCCGAAGAATTACGTCAGGCTGTGCATCGCTGCCGGCCGATCTTGAGCGATCAGCAGACAACGCTGTTGATCTTCAGTCCGTGGAATTTGGCAGAACTTGGATTACTGCCTAATCGGGTCATCAGCCAAGTTCCGTACAATAACAGCCGGGAGGCTAAGATTGGCTACGTCAAGTACCAGCAACTTCGGAAGGAGGCAAGTAACACGATTTCATCATGTTAGTGGTAGAAGCGTGTTACCTCTCTCTTGCCGAAGTCTACATGATTCATTTCGACAGGAGGCATGTACTACCGTTCCACCATCCGAGCGTTAGAAGCAAGGGTTATCTATCCTCCTGCTGAACGGTGCAATCTTTTTGTGATTTCCAATCCGGTATATACCATAGTATCCCATGGAGGCATGAAGCCAGATTGTAAACCGTGAAAAAATTGCACGATGGAACCAGCGGTCTTGGCTTCTCCCTCTTGGCCAAGGCTTGGTGAGGCCATAATTGTAAGTGCACGAGCGCACAGCAGAGAGTGGAGAAGTGCAAGAGCTAACAGCCCTGGATGTGACGTTGGGACGCAACAGTGAGGCGCGACCAACTGCTACCTGTTGAAGAAGCGCAGGTAGGGTGAAACATGGCGTGTGTGTACATGTAGGTGGCAATCATCATGCGATCTCTGAGCTGACCATTATGAATTGCCATCCGCTTCTCTCCCGTGTTCCTCGTCCGGCTCATCCGAAAAGAATGCCCCAGGCTCGATCTCCAGAAGCCGTGCTAACGCATCAAGTGCAAGAAGATCGACTTGCGTGGTCTGATTGTACCAGTACCGCCGCACCATTCCTATAGTTAGGCCAGTTTTACGTTGAACTTGCGACATGTTGAGCCCACGCGATTGTGCCAATTCACGAAGTCGTAGTCGCACCATGACACACTCCTATTATCACAATACTACTAAGAGCATATCATAAGTGGTCATAATTGGCTAAAGAATACTCTTGATAGCATACTCTGTCTATGATATTCTATCAATAGAACAAATGAGTGTGTTATGAAATTTCAGTCTCATTGTTACTTCGATATAAGCCGTTAGAAGCTTAACTCGCATGCAGGTCTCCGACGCGGCAGACGATACCTGTGATGGCGCGAGCAGTTCTATGAGCTCTATAGTGTGTACGCCATTATCTGCACCGGCGATGGCTATATCTATATCGACGTGACTGGGTAGTTTCCCAGCACACTGGTTGTAGCATCGTCTCGAACAACGGTGGATGTCCTTATCCGCCGGCGGATAAGCGAGGTTCTATGGAGTGTAGAGTCGGAAAGTAGGAATGGTATGGAATCGATTGCTTCAGTAACCGCAGCTCTCAAATCGGCCCACAGGGATAACTCAGCCGATGAACCAATTGATCATTATATCGAGGTTGCCGGGCAGCAGCGCCGTGCAAGCTTTCTCAAGTTGGCCCAGTCCATGCCCTGCTCTATCATCTCAGGCGATCGATTGTGCGGTCGGGGCGCAACGATCGGCGGAGTTGTCCCCAACCCTGACGGTACATGGCTGCTGATGCCGATTTGCACGCACTGTAAACAAGCGCTGGCAGCAACCGATGAAACCTTCGCCAGGTGATTTGACGCTTCAGCAACTTGCTCTTCACTAGCCAGCAGAACTCATTCCCAAATTTGTGTAGCTCCCCAGCGGGCGTGTACTATGGCTCCATCGACCACTTTTGTCGACACAGTACAACACACTGGAGCACAACACTATGGATCAACACGTGACAACACAACAACCACATTCGCCGTTACTGGTGCGCGTAGAAGAGGCGGCACGTATCTTGAGCCTGGGCCGCTCGAAAATATATGAGTTGCTGGAAAGCGGCGAACTACCCTCGGTCAAGTGCGGCAAATCGCGACGCATTCCGTTGGCTGCGCTCGAACAATGGGTTGCGGATCGCACCACATGGGGAGACGCCGCCAGTGGGTAAGCGACGCGGCCAGGGCGAAGGCTCGATTCATCGGCGCACGGATGGGACATGGTGCGCAGTTGTTGACCTTGGCTGGGTGAATGGCAAGCGTAAGCGCAAGTATCTCTATGGTCAAACGCGGAAAGAGGTTGCCGACAAGCTCAAGGCCGCACACCACGAGCAAGCTGGTGGTGCAGATATCGCGCCCGAACGGCAGACAGTCGCCGCGTTTTTGGAAACCTGGCTGGAGCAGACGGTCAAAGTGCGGAATCGCGCTGGCACGTATGAGAGCTATGCACAGATTGTGCGGAGCCACATTACCCCAGCGATTGGGCATCATCAGCTGACCAAGCTGCTGCCAGAACACATCCAGGTCATGCTGAACCGGCTGACTGATGCAGGGTTGGCACCACGGACCGTTCGGAACGTCCGAGCCGTACTCCGTGATGCGCTTAATCAGGCGCTCAAGCGGCGGCGTATCGCGTTCAACGCCGCCGCGCTGGTTGAGATACCACGGGCTGAGAAACCCGTGATTGCGCCACTGACATCGGAGCAGTCGCGTGCCCTGCTTGCTGCGGTGCGTGGCGAGCCGCTGGAGGCGTTGTATCGGATCGCGCTTTCGCTTGGCTTACGACGTGGTGAAGTGTTGGCATTACGCTGGGAAGATATCGACTTCGAGCAGCGACAATTGCGCGTCAGCGGCTCGGTGCGGCGGTCAGGCGGAGTACTGATGCGCCGCGCACCCAAAACGCAGTCCAGTATCCGCACGCTTCCGCTCCCAACTATCCTGCTGAATGTGC
>LJCR01001589.1 GCA_001399705.1 Kouleothrix aurantiaca | reverse complement strand
CATCATGAGATCCTGCAGGCGAGCAAAGCGCAGCAGGCAATCGTGGCCGCCGACACACGCGATACGCCGGGTTGGCGGGCAGAGTAGCCACCCGAAATTCCCTCGGTGAGGGGGTGGCAGCCAGCCGCGCCGGCAACATCGGTGCAGATGGACGTGTGAATGACATCAGGCGGCGTTAGAAACAAAACTTCGGGGGCGGCTTCGCCGCCCTCGTTCCGGCACTCAGGAAGTAATCGCGCGACTTTAGTGCCAGGGAATCGATTGGTACTTCCCGGCTTACGATTCTGCCAGTGCCGATTCGCTGTGAAGCGTGGAAATAGCCGAGGCTTCGGCAGCCCCAGGAACACGCTCGTCGATCCACGCTTGAATGTCGGCCATCACGATGTCCTTATCGACATCGTTGAGCAGATCGTGGAAATAGCCTTCATACAGCTTCAGCATTTTGTCCTGCGAGCCGGCCATGTCGTAGAAGCGCTGGCTGCCGCTGGGTTTGGCGGCTTTGTCGGCCGAGCCGTGCAGGATCAGCACGGGCAGCGTAATCAGGCCAAATTCGCGCTTCAGCCGCTCGTCGGCACGTGCCAGCTCCGCGATCGTCTGCGTCGGTTGCACCTCGTGCGCGATCAGCGGGTCGTTGTTCATCGCCTCAACCACGTTGGGGTCGCGCGAAAAGTCCCCGTTGTTCAGCTTGACAACATGCGCGTGCGGCGCGACGTGGCTCAGCCCTTTGAGCACGGCCAGCGCGAAATCCGGCGCCGGCAGCTCGTGCGCGAAACTTTCGCAGATCAGGCCATCGATCTCGGCCTGGTGGTCGAGCGTGTACAGGCAGGAAACTACGCCACCGGCGCTGTGCCCCAGCAGAAACACCGGCAGCCCCGGCTCCTGCGCTTTTGTGCGCGCGACAAACGTCGCAACGTCGCTCACATAGTCCGCAAACGCGTTTACATAGAAGCGCTCGCCGTCCGACCGGCCGCGCCCGCGCAGATCCAGCGCATACACCGCAAGCCCGTGCTCCACCAGCTGCTCGGCGACCCACTGGTAGTAGCCGCTGTGCGAATTGAAGCCCGGCACGATCACAACTACGGCTCGCGCTTGCTCCGCGCCTGGGTGCCACGAGCGCGTAAAGATCTTCAAGCCGCCGACACCTTCAAACGATGATTCGTTCATGGGTTTGCCTCCTTTATATAACCTTACGTCCTAACCAGGCCAGCGGCACAAATGCCAGGATGCTGGCAGCCACACCGACCCACGGCGTCGACGCCATCAGCCCGCGCGACACGAGCACGCCGCCCGCAAAAGCGCCAAGCGAGATCCCAATATTGAATGCCGAGATGTTCAGCCCCGAGGCGAAATCGACGGCGGCGGGGGTGAAGCGCTCGGCGGTCGCCAGCATGCCGGCCTGAAAAGCGGGCGACATGCCAAATGCGCACACCCCCCAGACGAAGAGCAAGGGCACCATCGCCCACTGAAATGAGATCGTCAGCGCCAGCACCACCTGCGTCAGCGCCAGCAGCGCCAGCAGGGTGCGCAGCGTGCGCTGCCAGCCGAAACGGCCAATCAGCCGGCCACCGGTGAGGTTGCCCGCAAACGTGGCAACGCCAAAGACGATCAGGAGGATGCTGGCTGTCGCTGCGGAGAAACCGGTCACATCGGTCAGAATCGGCGTGATAAAGGTGAACG
>LJCR01001588.1 GCA_001399705.1 Kouleothrix aurantiaca | reverse complement strand
CAAGCAGACGGTACTCCAGGCCAACGCCAACGTCGTCGCGCTGGAGCCGTCCGAGGACAGCAGCTTCGACTACTGGCTGCGGATCAGCACGCTGGACAAAAGGCAACCGATCCGTCTGCCCGTCAAACTGGCCCCCTATCATCGGCGGCTGCTCGACGGCAAGCGCATCAATACCAGCATGACGCTGACGTGCAAGCCGTCAGGCTGGTGGCTGACGCTGACGGTGGACGAGCATGTCCCCGCGATAACCGCAGACGAGTCGCCTGTGGTCGGGGTGGACGTCGGCATTGCAAATTTCCTGACCACCTCGACCGGCAAGCGCTACGGCACGTTCCGTGGGAAGCTCGCTCGCCGGCATAAGCTGGATCGCGAGAAACGGCGGCGCAAGGCCAGGCTGCGCGCCTGCCTCAAAAAGAAGGGCGTCCTGCGCCTGCCGTCGCTGACCAATCAACGCCTGGCCCGCCACGTCCAGCAGGAGATCAATCGGGCCGTCAACCAGTTTTACGCCGATCATGCGGGCCATCAGGTCGCGTATGAAGACCTGAACGTACGCGCAATGCGGTTCAAGGCCCGTCGCGCCAATGCCTACTTGTACGCCGCGAACCTGGCGCATCTGCCCAGACAGCTCGCCTGGGGCGCGAGCAAGCGTGGGCAGACCGCACGGGCGTCCTGGGCGGCGTACTCGTCCCAGGAATGTTCGCGCTGTCATTTCGTCTCCCGCGCCAACCGGCCTGAGCAGCAGACGTTCTGCTGCCAGGCGTGCGGCTTGCAGCTCAACGCCGACGAAAACGCGGCACTCAATCACCAGGCTCGCTTCCATGACCGGGAGATGCAAGCGTGTCACAGCAAGGAGGCTGTCAAAGCCCTGCTCGACGCCCGGCATGTTGCCTATCTACAATCACCGGATAGTCGTAGTCTATCCGCCCGCCGAGAACCCGCCTTCGGGTGCGAGAGCATAAGCGGTCAATCCGGCGTAGGTCACCACTCCGGCTCGCGCCGGAGGAAACATCCATCGTGAGCGTCATAACACGCTATGTGGTGGGTAACTATGCCTGAAACACGCACATTTGCCGATCTGCGAGCGCGCGGGTGGCGTCCCTTCCCCGAGTGCCTGACCGCCGGCTTCGTTGGGGCGCTGCCGCTGATCGGCCGCTTTGCACAGGTCTTCCCCGCGCTCGTCGTCGGTCGCCGCTCGGCCGGCAAGACTGTTCTGCTCCGATTCCTCGCCGCGCAGGCGGCGCTGCACGGGATCAATCTTGTGGTTTGGGATTGCGCGGGTCGCCTCCTGGACGGCCGGGCCGCTGCGGGGGCCACGATAGCCAGCACCTGGCCGGAAATCGATACACTGGCCGGCGTGCTCGACGCGGAGCTGTCGGCGCGCCAGCAGGGACATGTGCGCGGCGGCCCGCCGATGGTGCTGATTGTCGACGACTGGCCGGATATAGCTGTCCACTGCCCGCGGGCGCGCCGCACAGTTACGCGCCTGATCACCTCCGGCGCCTCGCTCGATCTCTACATTGCTCTTGCCGGATGTCTGCTCGCCGCAAATGATTTTGAGCCCTGGGCGCTGATTGGCCGCAGCCTGGTGGAGCGCGCCGCGGCGCGCTCCAGCCTCGCCGCCAGCCCGCGTGCCGCGGCGTCTATCGGCATGGTCCCGCATCTGCGGGGCCATCCAGCC
>LJCR01001587.1 GCA_001399705.1 Kouleothrix aurantiaca | reverse complement strand
CCACAATATCGGGCACCACATCCTGCGTCTGGAAGCCCCAGAACTGCGTGCCTAATCGCCCAAAGCCCACCTGCACCTCGTCGGCAATGCACAGGCCACCCGCAACGCGCACGTATTCGTAGGCGGCGGCGAGGTAGCCGGGCGGGAAAACGATCTGCCCGCCGACGCTTGGCAGCGTTTCGGCAATATAGCCGCACAGGCCGCGCCCCTGCGCCTGCACGCCCGCGACCAGATCGCCAACGTGGGCGGCATATTTCGGCCCGGCCGCAGGGTCGCCGCGCCGGTACGCGCCGCGATAGTCGTCGGGGATGGGCGCGATATGCACCCAATCGGGCTGGCCCGCGCCGCCCGGCCCGTTGAACTTGTAGGGGCTGATGTCGATCAGCGCGTTGGTGTGGCCGTGGTAGGCCGCGTCGAGCACGATCATGTCGCGCTGGCCGGTGAAGGTGCGCGCCAGGCGCAGCGCCAGCTCGTTCGCCTCGCTGGCCGAGTTGAGGAAATAGCACACCCGCAGCGGCGCGGGCATCAGGTCTGTCAGGCGCTCGGCGTAGCGCACAATTGCGTCGTGCAGGTAGCGCGTGTTGGTGTTCAGCAGGGCCAGTTGCGCCTGCGCGGCACGTACCACGCGCGGGTGGCTGTGGCCTACCAGCGGCACGTTGTTGTACACGTCCAGAAAGGCGCGGCCGGTGTCGTCGTAGAGGTATTGCCGCCAGCCACGCACGATCTTCAGCGGCTCGCGGTAGGAAATGCTCAGGTTGCCGCCCAGCAGCGCCCGCCGCGCCGCGAGCGTTTCGCCCAGGCTCGGCGCGGGCGCGGGGAAGCGCTCGGCCGGGATGCCCAGGATCGCGTTCGGGTCGGGCGAGAGGCTGCGCCACAATGCGCGCCCGCTGGCGTAGGCCACGCCGGGGAAATCGCGCCCGAGGCCGAGCAGGTCGGTGATGATCTGGAAATGCAGGTGCGGCGGCCAGTCGCCATTGGTGGGCGGCGCGCCGATCACGCCGATCTGCTGGCCGCGCTGCACTGGCTGGCCCGCTTGGACCATCGTCAGCGTCGCTTCGCCCAAATGGCCATAGAGCGTGAAGAAGGGCGTGCCGTCGCCAGTTGCGTGGCGCAGCACCACCAGCGGGCCGTAGTCCTTGGGCGCGGCGTTGTTCGCCACCAGCTCGACCGTGCCGGCCAGCGGGGCGTACACTGGCGCGCCCGCTTCGATCCACAGGTCGATGCCGAGGTGAATTGTGCGGTGCTCGTCGAGCGCGCTCGCGCCGGATGCGAAGGCCGGGCTGGTGTAGATCAGGCGCGGCTCGTCGTAGCGGCCAATGCCGTAGCGCGCGCCGTGCTCGCGCATCTCGCGCCAGAGCGTCTCGGTCAGCGGGGCGGTTTCTGCGCTGCGCGGGTCGGCCCCCAGCATGGTGCTGCCCACGCTCAGGTCGAAGGTGACGCTCGGCGCGGCGGCAAGGTCGAAACCCAGCACCGGCGCGCAATCCTGCGCCCGCAGCCACGCGACCACCGCATCGCTGCCGGGCACGGGCGACATACCACAGGCGGCGCGCAGGGTGTAGTGGGCGAAACGCGGGTTGTCCGCCAGCAGGCGCCCAAGCGCATCCCAGGCCGGCGCTTCGCTGATCGTCACGTAGGGATCGTCGGGCAGCAGGGCGGCGCGCTGCGCGGAGTTGACCAC
>LJCR01001585.1 GCA_001399705.1 Kouleothrix aurantiaca | reverse complement strand
CGCTAGTTCGCACCTTTCTCGCCCACATCAACACCCCAGGCGTGCACACCCTGCGTGGTGAATGAGAACGGCCGCATGCGCACGCCCGCGCCTTCCAGCGCGCGCTCCAGCTCCAGGCGCCGATCAAACGGGCAGGCGAACACCATAAAGCCGCCGCCGCCCGCGCCGGTGATCTTGCCACCCCACGCGCCATGCGCCCGCGCCGTTGCGTAGATCTCTTCCACAATCGGCGGCGCGATGTAGGGCGAAAACGCCTTCTTGACCTCCCAGGCGTCGTGCAGCAGCCGCCCGAACTCGGCGATCTTCATGGCGCGCAGCAGCTTGACCGATTCGTCCACAAAAGCCTTGGTTTCGTCGTGGTAGCGCAGCGTGTCGCCATCTTTCAGGCGGCGCACCTGATCTTCCATGAGGTGGTGGCGCAAGAGCGTACGGTCGCCGATATAGCCGATCATCAGGCAGCTTTCCAGCTCCAGCAGCGCGGCCGGGTCGCTCAGCACCGGCTCCACAATCACCTGCTTGCCGCCAAAATGGTAGACGCACATGCCGCCAAAGGCGGCGGCGTACTGATCCTGCCGCCCGCCCGGGATGCGCATATCGACACGCTCGATGCGGTAGGCCAGCTCGGCCAGGTTGTGCGGGTCGGTGGGAATATTGTAGGCGGTGCAGATCAGCTTAAGCATGCTCACCACCAGCGCCGACGACGAGCCCAGGCCGCTGCCGGGCGGCACATCCGAGAACATCGTCACCTCCACGCCCTCGGCCGGCGGCATGGCGTCGAGCACGGCCTGCGGCAGCGTCAGGCGGCCCTGCCACTGCCCGGTGACATTGCGGCTGACTTCTTCCAGATCGAGCGAGCGGATGGTCAGGCCTTCAAAGTCGAGGTTGAAGCGCGAGAGGTTTTGCGTGGCGCGGGCAGTGATCGTCGCCGTGCCGGCCAGCACATCAGTCGCCGGGGTGTAGCGCAGATCGAGATCGTAGTGCTGAACGTCGTAGCCGCCATTGCCGGCCAGCGGGAAGTAGCTGTCGCCAACGCCGGGCGCGCCGGGCGAGTAGCGCGTGTCGGCGGCGAGCGCGCCGCGCGGCACCAGCGCAACCGCGAGCAGCAGGCAGATCAGCAGGGCAATGTTCCGAGACATACGGCCTCCTTCAGAGTAAACGGCGTTTCACGCATGCGGGCAAGTTCACAGGTTGATGCAAGAAGCAGCAATGCAACAATACACACCAACAGAGAAGCTGCGCCCGCTGCGTCAGCCGCGCGAGGCGTATGAATGAAACCGAACGATGGGAAGCGCTACACGTATCATACAGTCCCCTGTCAATAGGCGCGTTTGCCTATTGGCACAAGCTGATACACGCCTGAGCACGCTATCAGGCAGGGTTCAGCCCGCCACAAGCCACACGCCCGCCGCCATCGGCTACCATACACACAGGAATTGTTTCGAGCGAATGAGGAATGCCCAATGAAACGCCAGCTGAACCACCGCCACACCATCCGCCGCACGCTGGCGTTCGCCTGCTTCGGGCTGGGCATTGCCGGTTGCATCCTGCCGCTGATCCCCGGCATCCCGTTCTTTGTGCTGGGCGGGCGCCTGCTCGGCCCGCGCGACCGCACGCTGCGCCTGGCAATGCTGCATGGCCGGCGCGGACTGCGCGCACTGCGCCACTCGCGCTCGGCACAC
>LJCR01001586.1 GCA_001399705.1 Kouleothrix aurantiaca | reverse complement strand
GCAGCCAGTCGCGCCGGCGCTTGGCAACCGGCATGGTGGCGAGGCGCGCCGCCTCGGCCGGGCTTAGTAGCCCTTCTGGCGCGATGCCCTGCGCAATCGCCGGGTGCGCCGCGCTTGATTGTAGCAACCAGTCGATCATTGCGATTTACGATTTGAGATTTACGATTTACGACTGCAGAGCGCTAACTCCCAATCGTAAATCGTAAATCGTTAATCCAAAATCCTAGAGCGAGACGCTCCCCGGCAGCTGCACGGTGCGGTAGCCGCGCATGTCGACGTACACGTTGCCGCTTTCGTCGAGCACGCGGGCATCGAAGCTCGCGCCGCCATCGACGGCAGTGACGAGCGCGTACAGGCGTGCGCCGCTGGCCGCCTCGGGCTGGCGGTAGACGGTGACTGCACCGATGCCAAGCGGCAGCGCCATAACTCCCCGGTTCGCCATTTCCCAGATGCCAGCGGTCTGGAAGCACAGCTCGATCAGGCGCGGCGCCATGAGCGTGGGCACGTCGGCGGGCACGCTGTTGGGCAGCATGTGATCGGGCATCACCCCCAGGGCGCGGCTGCCGTTCACCAGCGCGCGATGGAGCACTTGGTAGGCGGGGCCATGGTAGTAGACCTTGTAAATGGCCGCCTGCTCAATTTCCCGCACATCCGGCTGGCCTTCCATAAAGGAATTTGGCAGCTCGGCGGTGACGGGCGCCTCGGCAGGCGCGGGCGCAAGCTCCACCGTCGCAGTGAAATGCAGGTCGTCGCGGGCGGGCAGGCCGGGCCGCGCGGGCGGCGTGAGCGAGCGCAGCGTTGTGTGGGCCACGAGTGTGCCATCGCCGCCGGGCGCGACGCGGGCGCTCAGGCGCAGCGTGCGCGGCTCGTTGCGGTAGAACTTGAACGGACTGTGGAACTGCTCGTGGATGGCCGCGACGCGGTAGCCGGGCGCGAGCAGACTGGCCAGCTCGGCAAACGCCTCGGTGCCCATCACGCCGGGCAGCACCGGGATGCCGTCGATCTGGTGATCGTACAGGAAGGGCTGCACCTGCGGGTCGAGCTCGGTCTCCACCTCCAGCCCGCCGTAAAGCTTCGCGGCCAGCACGTTGCCAAGCATCAGGTAGCCAGCCACAGAGGGCACAGAGTTCTCGGGGGACGTGCTGGTTCGGGCCTTCTCAGTGCTCTCCGTGGCCTCTGTGGCGAAGCGCGCCGACACTTTCGCTGGGTCGAGCCCACCGGTCGGGTCGAATTCCTCGGTGAGGATGCCGAGCCGCTGGCCCACCACCATCTCGCCGCGGAAGTTGCCGCCGGTCAGCTCGCGCCGGATGGTTGGGATGCCAACCTCGGGCGGCAGCATGTCGATGCCGGCCAGCTCCATGATCTTCGGGATCGAGCCGCGCGTGGCCATGCCGATGCCGCCCCAGGCCGTCCAGTCGATCACAATCGCGCGCGTACCGGGCCGCCAGGCGCGCATGCTGCTGGTGATCTTGCACAGCAGGTCATTCGCGGCGCTGTAGTCGGTCTGGCCGCTGTTGCCGAAGCGACCGGCCACCGAGCTGAACGCGACGGTCGCGCCAATTGGCAGGCCGGCAGCGGCGTGGAGCAGGCTGTAGAAGCCGTTGGCCTTGATGTCGAACACGCGGCCAAACTCTTCGGCGGTTTTGTCGCTCAGGGCGCGGCTGATCTCGATGCCCCCC
>LJCR01001584.1 GCA_001399705.1 Kouleothrix aurantiaca | reverse complement strand
ATGTAGCCCGGCTCCTCGGCCAGCAGACGGATGCGGCCGGGCGCGCCGACCATGAGCAGGGCGTCGCCGGCCTGGAGCGTGAAATCACCCACGTCGGTGCGGTAGCTGCGGCCCTCGCGCCAGAGCGCGACCGTGGTGAGGCCGAACTTCGTGCGGAAACGCAGGTCTTTCAGCGTCTGCCCGATCGCTGGCGAGCGCGGCCCGATCACCACTTCGGTCAGGTGTACCGACAGGTTGGGCGAGGCATTGCGGTGGTAGCCGAAGCGCCCGATCGTGGTGTGCTGCGCTTCAAGCTGGCGCACGCGCTCTTCGCGGCCCGTCACCAGCAGGATGTCCTCGGGCGCGATCAGCTCGTCGGTGGCGGGCGGGATTTTGGCCTCGCGATCGTGCCAGATGCCCACGACCGTGAGGCCAAGCTGCGCGCCAAGCACGGTTTCGCCCAGGCGGTGGTTGGCCATGGGCGAGCCGGGGTGCACCCGCACTTCCCACAGCCGCTCGTCGAGCTGGTAGGTTTGCGAGAGGTTGGGGCGAGAAACCATCGCGCGGCCGACCGACTCGCGGTTGGGCAGCAGGCGCCGGCCAATCAGCAGCATGTAGAGCATGCCGGCCAGCACCATCGCGCCGCCCGAGGGCAGGAAATCGAGCATGGTCAGGCCGTGCTGGCCCGGGGCCTGCAGGCTGCCGCTGACGATAATGTTGGCGGTGGTGAACAGCGTGGCCATGCCGCCCAGCAGCGTGCCAAAGGCCAGCGGCATCAGCACGCGCGACTCGCGCACGTTCGACTGGCGGGCGACGCTCACGGCGGCAGGCAGCAGCACCGCCCCGGCGGCGATGTTGTTCATCACCAGCGAGAGCAGCGCGCCCGCGCCCATGAACACCGCCACCATGCGCGTTTCGCTGGTGCCGCTCAGGTAGGCCAGCCCGGTCGCGATGCGCTGCACCACACCGGTGCGCTCCAGCGCCGCCGTGATCACAAACAGCCCAACGATAGTGATCACCGCCGGCTTGCTGAAGCCCGCCAGCGCCTGCTCGGGCGGCAGAATGCCGCTGACGCCCAGGCCCAGCAGCACAAGCACCGCGACGATATCGGGGCGGATGCGATTGGAGAGGATGAGCGCAAAGGCTGCCCCGGCGATCAGGAGAAGCGTGATCTCGGGCCAGGACAGCGTGGGCATGGTGTGGCTCTTTGCTAATGCTCGCTACGAGCGGCGGAAGATGCTTTTTCCTGCAGACGCAGCAAAAGGCGTGCCTCAATGTCGGCGGGCAGCTCGGCCGGTGCGTCGTCCAGGCTGTGGTACAGGCGCACCGTCTGCCCAAGCGTATCGAACACGATCTGGCAGTCGTGGCAGCCGGCCATGTGGGTTTCGAGCGCCTGGCACAGCTCGGCAGCCAGGTCGCCGTCGAGGTAGTCGTTGGGCTGGCCGAGCATCGCCCGGCAGCGCGGGAGGTCGGCCTGAGTATGGGAGTGCGTCATGGTTCCGCTCCTTCGCCGGCGAGGTAGCCCGCCAGCAGTTCGCGCAGCCGCAGCCGCGCGCGATGCAGCCGCACCTTCACCGCGCTCGCGCCCAGGCCCAGCGCGGCGGCGGTTTCTTCGGTGCTGAGCCCTTCCAGTTCGCGCAGCGCAAACACCACGCGCAGGCTTTCGGGCAGTGCAGCCAGCGCGAGCTCCAGCTGGCGCTGA
>LJCR01001583.1 GCA_001399705.1 Kouleothrix aurantiaca | reverse complement strand
GAAGGGGGCGAGGGCTGTGCGCCCTCGCGCTCCTACTAGCGCATCCTGAGTAGCGCGTAGCGAGTATCGAAGGGTGCGAGGGCTGTGCGCCCTCGCGCTCCGCAGCAAAGGTATAACGTCACACGTGAATCTATCGGGGCCTGCGCGGCCCCGTTCCCCGCGGCAAAGGGCCGACCGCGGCCCTCTGCACTCCCCGGCCGGGGCTTCGCCCCTGGACCCTAAAAAGAGCGTGGCCGACAGGCGAAATGCCCGTTGTCATGCCTCCGTTGTGGAGGGGGGCTGGCAATGAGCAAGAACAGCTGTACAAGCTTTTCTAGTTGTGTACTTCCCTTATCATCTGCTGCCAGCGCTCAGCACAACGGAGGCATGAGAACCAAACGCTGAAAATGTCGATCACATCAAATTTGGGTTCCAAGGGCGATAGCCCTGGCCGGGGTGCAGGGGCGGGTAGCCCCTGCGGCCTTGCGGCCTGAGCAAACTGCCTTCAAGCTGGCACTGCCAGGCACTCGGGAGCAACAGACGAGCACTCGGGAGGAACAGACAAGCACTCGGCAGGAACAACCGAGCACTCCTGAGCCACTGCCAAGATAAGGGAGATAAAGCCCACGCACAGCACGCCCACGCAAAAAGCTATGGTACAATGGGGGCCGAACTACCGGGAACCGTATACGCGCCGCGCCATTCCACTGCAGAGCAAGGAGGCTTACTCATGCCAGGGTTGGAGAAGGTTGCCCTCTTCACGAACGAATACCCGCCGAACGTCTACGGCGGGGCTGGCGTGCATGTGGAATACCTGAGCCGCGAGCTGAGCAAGCTCGTGCCCGTGGAAGTGCGCTGCTTCGGCGAGCAGCACAGCGACGACCCGCGCCTGAGTGTGCGCGGCTACGGCGCGTGGCCCGGCGCCAAGCAGAATACCGACCCGCGCTTTGCCGGCGCGCTCGACGCGCTTGAGCGCAGCCTGCGCATGGCAAAAGACACGCTCGACGCAAACGTGGTGCACTGCCACACCTGGTACACCGACATGGCCGGCTTCTGGGCCAAGAAGCTGTGGGACGTGCCGCTGGTACAAACCATCCACTCGCTCGAACCCCTGCGCCCGTGGAAGGTCGAGCAGCTTGGCAACGGCTACCACCTGAGCAGCTGGATCGAGCGCACCGGCATGGAAGACGCCGACGCGATCGTTGCCGTCTCGCAGGAAACGCGCAACGACGTCCTGCGCCTGTTCAACGTCGACCCGGGCAAAGTCCATGTCATCCACAACGGCATCGACCTCGACCAGTACCGCGCCACCGCCGCCAGCGACGCCCTGGTGAAGCGCGGGGTCGACCCGAGCAAGCCCTTTGTGCTGTTCGTCGGGCGCATCACCCGCCAGAAAGGCATCATCCACCTCGTCAACGCCATCCCCGAGATCGACCCTTCCTTGCAGGTGGTGCTGTGCGCCGGCGCGCCCGACACCAAAGAGATCGGGCAGGAAATGCAGGAGCGCGTGGCCGAGGTCAGCGCCCAGCGTCCCGGCGTGATCTGGATTCAGGAAATGCTGCCGCGCGCCGATGTGATCCAGTTCTACGCCCAGGCCTCGCTGTTCTGCTGCCCGTCGGTCTACGAACCGTTTGGCATCATCAACCTTGAGCCGATGGCCTGCGAGACGGCCGTGGTGGCCTCGGATGTCGGCGGCATTCCCG
>LJCR01001581.1 GCA_001399705.1 Kouleothrix aurantiaca | reverse complement strand
AACCAGCGCCGCGCCCGCCCACGAGGTTTCGAACACACCCAGCGCCTGGCCGCGCCGCGCATAGCTGGTGCGTGCGCTGATGTACGCCTGCGCCGACGGCTGGTACAGCGCCACCGCCAGCCCGATCAACGCGTAGCCCGCCAGAAAGCCGCCAAACGAGCCGGCCAGCGCGCACAGCGCAGCGCCCGCACAGAACAAGGCTAATCCTAGCGACATCGTATTGCGCTCGCCACGCGTGTCGGCCAGCGCACCGCCAAGCGGGCTGGCGGCCGAGGCCAGCACCTGCACGGTGATCAGCGCGCTAACGGTGTACAGGCTGACATGCAGGCGGTCGGCGAGAAACGGCTGCAGCGGATAAACAATTCGGTAGGCGACATTCAGGCCGAGCCGCCCAAGCGTCACCGCCGCGAGCTGGCCGGCGGTCAGCGTATCGGCGCCCGGCTGCGCCACTGCCGTAGTTTGCACAAGGAACTCCCATAGGGACGAAGGACGAATATTCACCGCAGATGTCTATGCGGCTGCGCCGCACCCTGATGGATGAAAATAGAACGCGAACGGTTCTTGGTTCTTAGTTCTCGGTTCTATTTTCGTGTTAGAGACGCAAAAAGCGCAGAGAATTTCAGGTTTAAATGTTTGAAAGTTAGAAGGTTGCAGGTTTGAAAGTTAGAAGGTTGCAGGTTTGCAGGTTACTGCCAACTGCTGGCTGCCAACTGCCGACTGCCGTCACGCCTCATCCCCGCCCTGCTCGGCGTGGATCATCGCAATCTGGCGTTCGGCCTCGGCGCGCCAGAACCGGTCGCGCGCCAGCTCCAGGTAGGGCTGCAAATCGGCCAGCGCCGCCGCCTGGTCGCCAGGAAAGCGCCGGAACAGGCCGCGCTGCAGGTAGGGCGCATCCCACTCGGGCGCGAGCGTGCTGGCGCGCGTGAGGTCAGCGACGGCGGCGGTGTAATCGCTCAGTTCGCGCCCGCGAATCAGGCCGCGCCGGTAATACACTTGCGCAAACTCGGGCCACAGGCGCAGCGCGCGGTCGAACGAGCGGATGCCCGCGCGAAAAAACGACTGGTTAGCGCCACGGATGCCCCAGTAGCACCAGCTCAGGCCCCAGGCGTACCACCAGTAGGCCAGCGCGCGGCGCAGCGGTGACACCGATGCAGGCGATTGGCTCATTCTGCCCTCCCGACCAGGTATTCCAGCATCATGCGAATGGCGGCCTGGTGGCCGGGGCGATAAAAGCCCGCCAGCGCCTCGGCATCCTGCTCGAACGGCACCGCCGCTGCATAGGGAAAGCCCACCAGCGCCTCGACATCCGCGTCGGCGGGTGGGCGGGCCGGCACACCCTGCGCCAGCGCCGCGCTGCAATGGTGCTCAAGCGCGGTGAAGTAGGCAATATTCTGCTCCAGCACCTTGGGGCCGGCGGTGACGGGCGCGTGGCAGTAGAGCGCCACGCCCGGGTCGAGCGCGGCCATGCGCGCCAGCGACTCGCTGATCTGCGGCATGGCGGCGGCCGATTCGACAAACGGAAACGGCAGCTCGGCTGCGTCGCCGGCCAGCAGCGTGGCGATCTGCGGAATAAAGATCGCCATGTGGTCGGGCTGGTGGCCGGGCGTAGCAAAGAGCTGGAGCGTCAGGTCGCCGCCCGTAATCGCCAGCGAGTCGTCGAACAGGATCGTTGGCGGCGTCAGC
>LJCR01001582.1 GCA_001399705.1 Kouleothrix aurantiaca | reverse complement strand
GCGCCGCACCATCACGGCGGCGCGCGCCAGAACCCCGGCCCGCTCGTGTTTCTGATCGGCCTGGTGATTTTGCTGATGAACGGCGCGATCTGGCCTGGCATCCTGGTGCTGATTGGCCTGAGCATGCTGTTCACGCAGCTTGCGCGCGGCCATACCGACCGGGCGGTCAAGGCCATGCTATGGTTTGGTGGCCTGGCGCTGCTGTTTGGCTCAGGGCGCTTTGGCTTTGGCAGATTTCTGATGTTCGCTGTGGTAATTATGGTTGCGGCAAACCTGTTTGGTGGAAACCGGCGCATCTGGTAAACCGAACCGGGCGCAGAAAAATGGGCTGGCGTGCTGCGCCGGCCCTTTTTTGTTGGCGCGGCGCATGGCTGGCATAGACATTGCTAGACATTTAGAAGGAAGCATGGAGCAGCGAGCAACGCTCGCGAGGAGAGGCACCGTGAAGAACACCATTCTTGGCATATTCAACGACCCGATCCAGGCGCGGCAGGCAATCGACGCGCTGCGCGCAAGCGAACTGCCGATCGACGATGTGTCGATTGTATCGCGCGCAACCGAGTCGGGCGCGCCAATCAGCAGCGTCGACGATGTGTCGGCGGGCGAGGGCGCGGCGGTTGGCGCAGTGTGGGGCGGCCTGGTGGGTCTGGCGGCCTTGCTCATTCCAGGCGTTGGCCCATTCATTACCTTTGGCGCGCTGGGCGCGGCGCTCGCCGGCCTGGTAACGGGCGCGGTGGTGGGCGGCATCTCGGCCGCGCTGATCGATTTCAGCGGCATCCCCGAAGACGAAGCGCGCCGCTACGAAGAGCAGGTGAATGCTGGCAAGACACTGGTGGCCGTGAAGCTGGATGAGGAAAACGTGATCGAGGCGCGGCGCATTCTGGTTGGTCAGGGCGCTGACTCGATCCGCGACAACCAGACCGACCTGACCGACGGCGGCGCGCCGGTGCATGTGGCGACCTACGACGCCAGCGGGCAGTCGGTGAATCAGGCTGCCGAGTATGGCGCGCCGGTCAATCCAACCACGGTCGACCGCGACCCGAGTGTGACCACACATGTCGAGCCGGCGCCCAATGGCGCGCTGCCAATCGTCGAAGACTCGCCCTCGGTGGGCGACCCGGTGAGCGCTGGCCGCGCTGCTGCGGTTCCGGCGGACTCACGCCCGAATGTCACCAGCGGCGACAAACTGACTACGCCCGAGACGCTGGGCGTGCCGCCGACCGAGCTTACGCCCGACACGCCGGGTGCCACAACACCCGATCACCCCGACGGGCCGGATTTCGACGCGCCTGACACAAACCTCCCGCGCACCGGCCAGCGCACGATGTAGCGAAACAGGAACCGGGGTTCTGCTCAGGCAGGGCCCCGGCTTTTTTGTGCCTCGCGCACGGCGCGCTGAATAAGCGCTTCGGTTGCTGCAAATTGCTCCAGCGGCGCGCCCGCCCGCCATATGAGCGCCTGCGCGATTGCCGGGGTGAACGCCGGGAACGTAGCCTGCGCCCAGCGCGCGGCGGCGGGCTTGCTCGCAATTGTGCCGTGCTTGAGGGTGTGAAGCGCACGGCACATCGACAGAATGGCATAGGCCTGGTAGTCAGGCTGGTGCAGGCGCGCTGGCTCAGCGAGCATTGGCTCCCACCACTCGGCCAGCAGCGCGGCAATCGCCTCGCGCAGCGCGCCCGGCCC
>LJCR01001580.1 GCA_001399705.1 Kouleothrix aurantiaca | reverse complement strand
GTTCATGGTCGATCTGGCGCGCGCCATCCCGCTGCCGCTCGCTATCGACTTCATCGCAACATCCAGCTACGGCCACAGCACCCAGTCCAGCGGCGTAGTGCGCCTGCTCAAAGATCTCGACACCGACATCGCCGGCCGGCACGTCCTGATCGTCGAAGATATCATCGACAGCGGGCTGACGCTTGAGTACCTGACCAGCCAGCTGCGCCGGCGCAACCCCGCCAGCCTGCGGATCTGCTCGCTGCTCAACAAGCCCGATCGCCGCGAGGCCGATGTCCCGGTTGACTACCTGGGCTTCGACATCCCGAATGAGTTCGTTGTTGGTTACGGGCTCGACTATGGCGAGCGCTACCGCAACCTGCCCTACATTGGCGTGCTTAAGCCCGAGATCTATACCCATTAGCGCGACGCTGGCAGTATTCGGGCACATCTTTTCCAAAATTGCCCTGATTTGTGATCTCGTTACCTTGTCGGCGGGCGGGCGGGTTTGCTATAATGCGCGCATACAATCGCTGCGGAATGCAATGTTCTGCATGATGCCTTCTAGTGAGGAGCCTAGCTCCTGAAGAGGGGAGCGGATTACGACTATGGGCGATAACCGATGGCTTAAGAATAGCTTTGTCTACCTGATCATTCTGGTAGCTGCGCTGGCGCTATTCTTCAACTACTTCAACAACCAGCAGGGCGCGCCGGATGAAAAGGGTATCACCGAGGTGATATCGCTGGCCAAGCAGGGCAAGATCGATCGCATCGAACCCCAGTCGGCCAGCAACGATATTTTCTTTACGCTGAAAGATAACCCGAAGCAGCGGTATCGCTCGCGGCTCGAGGCGACTGACAGCATCACTGATCTGCTGGTGCAGTCGGGCGTCGACCCGGGCACCGTGCAGGTGATCGTGCAGCCCGCGCCGGCGTGGGGTGGTTTGCTGAATATCTTCACCATTCTGCTGCCTGTGCTGCTGATGATTGGCTTCTTTATCTTCTTCATGCGCCAGGCGCAGGGCTCGAATAACCAGGCCCTGTCGTTCGGCAAGAGCCGCGCGCGCATGTTCTCGGGCGACAAGCCGACGATTACCTTCGCCGATGTCGCCGGGCAGGAAGAAGCCAAGCAGGATCTGACCGAAGTGGTCGAGTTCCTGAAATTCCCCGATAAGTTCGCCGCGCTTGGCGCGCGCATTCCGCGCGGCGTGCTGATGGTGGGCCCGCCCGGAACTGGTAAAACCCTGCTGTCGCGCGCGGTGGCGGGCGAGGCTGGCGTGCCCTTCTTCTCGATCTCGGGCTCGGAGTTCGTCGAAATGTTTGTCGGCGTCGGCGCCAGCCGCGTGCGCGACCTGTTCGACCAGGCCAAGCGCAACGCGCCCTGTATCGTCTTCATCGACGAAATCGACGCGGTCGGCCGCCAGCGCGGCGCCGGCCTGGGTGGCTCGCACGACGAGCGCGAGCAGACGCTGAACCAGATCCTTGTGGAGATGGACGGCTTCGACACCAACACCAACGTGATCGTGATCGCGGCGACCAACCGCCCCGACGTGCTCGACCCGGCGCTGATCCGGCCGGGCCGCTTCGACCGGCAGGTTATCCTCGACGCGCCGGATGTCAAGGGTCGCGTGGCCGTGCTCAAGGTTCACACCAAGGGCAAGCCGCTCTCCGACGACATCCAGCTTGAGGTGATTGCGCGCCAGAC
>LJCR01000158.1 GCA_001399705.1 Kouleothrix aurantiaca | reverse complement strand
GACATGCACAGCGAGTATGGCTGGGAAAGCACCTCTGAGCAGGGCGGTTTTGTGAAAGGTCTGCGCCAGCTTTTCGGTGGCGAGGTGCTGGTGTACTCGCTCGACCCGGCGACTTCGCGCAACCGCAATGTGCCGATCGACGCCGAAGTGGTGATTGGGCTCGACCAGATCGAGGTCGAAGACGTAATCCTGCTGCAGGACGAGCTGAACCTGACATCGACCGCGGCGGAATCGGCCTACCTGCTGGTGGATCGCTTCAAGGAAGGCTGGCTGCGCTCCCTGCTGGCGATGGACGCCGAGACGCTGAATGAATTTGCTGAAACGTCGGGTGGGCACGCGGGCGCGCTGAGCGCGCTGAAGCGCAAGCTCGAGCAGGTGGCGCGCAAAGGCTTTGTGAAAGAAACCGCGCCGGCTGGCATGCTCGACAAGATGATCGACTACCTGGCGAATGGCCGGCATGTCGTGCTGGAATTTGGGCGCTACAGCGACACGCTTTCATACATGCTTACGGCGAACATCCTGACGCGGCGCATCCGCCGGCGCTGGGTGGAAAAGACCGAGCAGTATATCCGCACGAAAGACCCGGCCGACAAGCCGCGCCAGCTGATGATTACCATCGAAGAGGCGCACAAGTTCCTCAACCCGGCGGCCGCCAAGCAAACGATCTTTGGCACGATTGCGCGCGAGCTGCGCAAGTATAGCGTGACGCTGCTGGTGGTCGATCAGCGCCCCTCGTCGATCGATGCCGATGTGATGAGCCAGATTGGCAGCCGCGTGACGGCGCTGCTGAACGACGAGAAGGATATCGATGCGGTGTTCACCGGCGTGAGCGGCAGCTCCAGCCTGAAATCGGTGCTGGCCAGCCTCGACACGCGCCAGCAGGCGCGGGTGCTTGGCCACGCGGTGCCGATGCCGGTGGTGATTCGCACACGCGCCTACGACGCGGCCTTTTACCAGGCAGTAGGCCGGCGCGAAGTGTCGGCGGCGAAGGCGCAGGAAGAGATCGACGAGCTGTTTCCCGATTAGAGGCGTTTGGAGAAGATAACGCAAGGTCAGGCGTATGCAGCGCCTGACCTTTTTCTTGCGCAGCGTTATGATGCTCCAAGAGCCTGTGCAGCCGCCCGGTCGACCAGCCAAAGGAGGCTGCCAGCCGTGGGCTGCACGCCCTGCGCGGGCAGATGGGCGCGGTTGGGCGGGCCGTGCAGAACGCCATTGAGTGCTTCGGCTTTGTCTGCGCCGGTGACCACAAACATGATATTGTGCGCAGCGTTGATCAGCCGATAGGTGAACGAAATGCGGTCGGGCGGGGGCTTGGGCGAGTCGTGCACGGCAACAACCAGATCGGCGCTGGGCGCGCTGGGCTCGGGCTGGCCAGGAAACAGCGAGGCGGTGTGCCCATCGGGGCCGATGCCCAGCAGGATGAGATCGAACTCTGGGACATCCTGCCCAAATTGCGCGACCAGTGTTTCGGCGTAGGCGCGGGCTGCGTCGGCGGGAGTGCCGCCGACCGTGGGGGCAGGGACGATGTTGGCGGCGGGAATGGGCACGTGCGCCAGCAGGGTGTCGCGGGCCATGCGGTAGCTGCTGTCGGCATCGTCGGGCGGCACCATGCGCTCGTCGCCCCAGTACACAAACACGCGCTCCCAGTCGATCGCGGTGCTGAGCGGTGGCGCGGCCAGGCGCTCGTGCATTGCGCGCGGCGTGCTGCCGCCCGACAGCGCCACGGTGAAGCGGCCACGCTCGGCAATGGCGGCCTGCGCGAGCGCCACAAAGCGGCGCGCCGCTTCGTCGGCCACGGCGGCGGCATCGGGGAAAACGGCGAGCTCGCCGCGCTGGGTTTGGCTCATAGTGTGCCTCTTTCTGTGCCTGGGCGGCCGGGATCGGCGTGGCCGCGTGGGCGTGTATAGTGTACCACTGCCGGGCAGCCCTGCCTGGATCGGCGGGGCATGCAGCACCGGCGCATGCATTGCCACCGAGTTCATCTCTCTGAACTACCTTTCGAGCTTGTGGAGCGCTATGGTACTGTCGGGCGTGATGGCTGTCAAACCATAAAGCTCGTGCAAAGTTGAGCAAGTGAGCATCCTGAGTGCGGCATAGCCGCGTATCGAAGGGTGCGAACGGCCCAAAACCGCACCTTTCGATACGGCCTCGCGGCCGGGCACCCTTTGGGTCCAGGATGCTATTGGGCGCTTGACAGGGCCTGCCCGCGCTGCTATGATCGCGTTCACCTGTAGGGAACAAAGTTCATAGATGTGAACAAACGCGCCAAAGGAGGCCCTTCGTGCGTATCACCAGTGTCACGGCCACGCCCATCCGCCCCGCGCCCAGCCGCGCCTCATCGTGGCTTTCGGAATCGGTTGTCGCCAACCCGATGTCGATCTACCCGGCCTACAAGGACAAGCGCTCGTCGTGGGGCGCGCAGTGGGGGCCGGAGGTGCTGGTGCGCATCGGCACCG
Organism: Kouleothrix aurantiaca; assembly: GCA_001399705.1. GTDB lineage: Bacteria > Chloroflexota > Chloroflexia > Chloroflexales > Roseiflexaceae > Kouleothrix > Kouleothrix aurantiaca. The sequence goes on along the minus strand of LJCR01000158.1, from coordinate 3,526 downwards.
ACGACGGGCTGGAAGGGATTGGCTGCACCGCGCCCGCGCCCGCGCGCATGTTCGTCGAGCAGCACTTTGCGCGCCTGCTCCTCGGCGCGGACCCGTTCGACATCGAGATGCTGTGGGACCAGATGTTTCGCGCATCGCTGCCATATGGGCGCAAGGGCCTGCCGATCATGGCGATCAGCGCGGTGGACGTTGCGCTGTGGGACCTGATTGGCAAGGCCAAGGGAGAGCCAGTGTGGCGGCTGCTGGGCGGCAAAACCAAGCCCGCGCTGCCTGTCTACTCCACCGGCAACGACGTAGCGCACTACCACGCGCTGGGCTTTCGCGGCTTCAAGCTGGCTATGCCCTACGGCCCGGCCGATGGCTGGAAAGGCATGAAGGGCAACATCGCGCTGGTCGAACAGTCGCGCGAGATCGTTGGGCCAGACAGCGACATTATGCTCGACTGCTACATGGCCTGGAATGTCGAATATACTGTGCGCATGGCGCGGCTGCTGGAGCCGTACAATATTCGCTGGATCGAAGAATGCCTGCCGCCCGACGACTACGAGGGCTATGCGGAAATCACGGCGCGGATCGACTCGACCACGGTGGCGACGGGCGAGCACGAGTATACACGCTGGGGCTACAAGGAGCTGATTTCGCGACGCTGCTGCCATATTCTCCAGCCCGACCTGGCGTGGGTTGGCGGGATCAGCGAAGCGCGCAAGATCGCGGGCATGGCGTCGGCGTGGGGGCTGGATGTGATCCCACACGCGGGCGGCCTGCAGCCGTGGGGTTTGCACTTCATTGCCTCACAGGTGAACTGGCCGCTGGCCGAGTGCGTGGTGATCGGCAACCAGGGCGAGCCCGACGCGGTGCGCTCGATGTATCCCTTCCTGGAAGGCGTGCCGCTGCCGGTCGATGGGCTGATCTCGCCCAGCGACGAGCCGGGCATTGGCGTGAGCGTCAACCCCGACTGGCTGCTGGAGTAATCCACAGATTACGCAGAAACGGAAACACGAAGGCACGAAGGCACGAAGATACGAAATTACCACCAAGACACCAAGACACCAAGGGTTGAGAGAAAGAGAACGGAACCACGAAGACACGACGATACAAAATTGCCACAAAGGCACGAAGATAAAATACCACGGCTCTGGATAACGAAGCGGTGGGGCCAGGGGAGGCGCAGCCTACCCAAGGAATCCCTTTTTTGGGCTGGCCGCCACGAATGTGGCGGCCAGCCCAAAACGATACGCCGAAGGCGCATGCAAAGGAGCACACATGAAATCTCTGGTTTGGGAAGCGCCGCGCGTGATGGCGATGCGCGAAGGTGAGCGGCCGGCGCCGGGCGCGGGCGAAGTGCTGATCAAAGTGGCCTACGCGGGCATCTGCGGCTCGGAGTTGGGCGGCTACCTGGGGCATAACGCGCTGCGCGTGCCGCCGCTGGTGATGGGGCACGAGTTCGCCGGCACAATCACCGACGCCGACGCGGGCGTGGCCGATGCCTTCCCCGCGCTGGCGAGCGGGCAGTCCGTGACCGTCAACCCGATGATCTACTGCGGCACATGCGCGTTCTGCGCGCGCGGAATGAACCACCTGTGCGCGCGCCGCCAGCTGATTGGCGCGGCGCGGCCGGGCGCGTATGCCGAGTATGTTGCCGTGCCGGCCAAGATGGTCACCGCGCTGCCCGAGGGCGTCTCGCTGCGTACAGCCGCGCTGGCCGAGCCGGCCGCGGTTGCGGTGCGCATTGGCGAGCTGGCCGGCGCGGTGGCGGGCGACGATGTGCTGATCATCGGCGCGGGGCCGATTGGCCTGCTGGCCTTGCAGGTGCTGCTGGCGAATGGCGCGCGGCGCGTGTTCATGGCCGACCTCGACGCCGAGCGGCTGGCGATGGCGGGCGAGCTGGGCGCGACCACGATCGATCCACGCCAGCACGAGGTGCCGAAGTATGTGCGCGAAGCGACCGACCAGCTCGGCGTCGTGACCGCGCTCGACGCAGTGGGCGCGACCGTCACCCGCGCGCAGTGCGTGGCGGCGACGCGGGCGGGCGGCACGGTGCTGCTAAGCGGCCTGCACGAAGAGTCGGGCGTCATGCCGGCGGCCGACATCATCCGCCGCGAAATTGTGGTGCGTGGCAGCTTCTGCTACACCCCGGCGAACTTCAGCCAGGCGCTCGACATGCTGGCCCGCGACGCGCTGCGGCTCGACCCCTGGATTGTCGAGGCACCGCTGGCCGAGGGCGGCCCCTGGTTCGACCGCCTGATCGACGCGCCCGGCGCGGTGGCGAAAGTGCTGCTGATTCCGTAGGGGCGAATGACACGGTGAAAGGGGGAAAGGGTGACAAGATGAAAGGGTGACGAGGTGACAGGAATGAGTGCACCTGCCAACCTTCAAACCTGCAACCGGCAGTCGGCAGTCGGCAGGCTGCAGTCGACAGTCGGCAGTAACTTGCAAACCTTCAAACCTGTAACCTGCAACCGGTAGGAGGCAGGCGGCAGTCGGCAGTTGGCAGTAACTTGCAAACCTTCAAACCTGTAACCTGCAACCGGCAGTCGGCAGTCGGCAGGCGGCAGTAACTTGCAACTTTTCAACATTCAACCTGTAAACTTCGTGTCTTCGTGTCTTCGTGGTTCCGTTCTTTCTGCCCTTCGTGTCTTCGTGCCTTCGTGGTTCCGTTCTTTTTGTTCGTAGCAAAAAAAGACGAACAAGCGTTCACGTTCCGCGCCAGGGTGGCCGCAGGTATGGTACCATGCGCGCACACCGAGCACCGGAAAGTGAGCGCTTTTGGAAACACACGACATCCAGCGCGTGCTGCGTGCGCGCTACGGCGGCGTCGCGGCCAGCGATGTGCTGATACAGTTTGCCCGCATCGAGCTTGAGCGCCCCGACGCGCTGGTGTGGATGCAGAACGGCAAGTTCTTCGAGGTCTATGGCGACCCGGCGCGCTTGCTGGGCCGCCTGCTCGACCTGCGCGTGGCCGAAAAGCCGCTCATGACTGGCCGCGACCGCAATCCCATCATGCTCGCCATGACCGGCATCACGATCGGCAGCGAGCGCGAGCACCTCCAGCGGCTCTTGCGCATGGGCTACCGCGTGGCAATCGGGCGCGAAGTGGCGGGTGAGCGCGACGGCACACTAAAAGCGCGCCAGCTTGCCGAGGTCGTCACGCCCGGCAGCGTGTTCGACGAAGACCTGCTGGACGATGATCGCCGCCTGCTGGCCGCCGTCGAAATAGGCGACGCGCACGCCGCCCTGGCCGCCGCCGACGTTTCGACCGGCGCGCTGTGGTGCCAGGAATGGGCAGGCGACGACGCTGCCGAGCGCCTGCTGGACGAGCTTGCGCGCCTTGGCCCGGCCGAACTGCTCTGCAACGCCGACCTGCCGCGCAGCGAGCGCGAGCGCATCGGCGGCGCGAGTGGCATCACCCGCCTGGAAGCCGAGCGCGGCCAGCGCCACCGCGCCCTCTGCGACGAGCTTGGGCTGGCGAACAGCTACCACGTTGGGCGGCTCTCGCCCCTGCCGGCATGGTGGTTCGGCGCGGAAA
>LJCR01001579.1 GCA_001399705.1 Kouleothrix aurantiaca | reverse complement strand
AATTTGCTCTGTGATGTCCAGTCCATTGCTGTCACTCCATCCTAGGAGGCAGTGAATGCAGGCGGCGCGCTGTTCGGCCACGCCGCCCGTACTCGCTGCGAGTTCACCTACTCATCGGCCACGACATCGGCGGGTTCGGCTGCGGGCTCGGCTGCGGGTGCGGATTCGGCAGGCGCGGCGGGCGCGGTGCCCGTGGCGATCGCGAACAGCCGCTCGCGCAGCTTCTTGTCAATTACCGTGCTGGCAACCGACGCGCGAAGCTGCGTGCTGAGCAATTCGCGGGCGCGGTCGCGCTCGGCTTCATCATAGGTTTCGATCATGCGGTCCACCTCGGCGTCGACCTCGTCTTCGCCGGCGGTGAGGCCCTCGGCCTTGACGATCTCGCGCAGCGCCAGGGTCGTCTTCAAGCGCTCCTCGGCCTCGGGCTTCAGCTCCTCCACGGCGTCGTCGTGCGTTTGGCCGCGATACTGCAGCATCTGCTCAAGGGTGATGCCATAGCGCTCAAGCTCGTGGCCGCGCTGGTGCAGCAGCTGGTCGGCTTCCTGCTCGATCAGCGCATCGGGGATGTCGTACTCGGTCTGCTCAACAAGCTGCTTGAGGTAGGCGTCGATCGCCTCGCGCTCCTGGTTGCTGCGCAGAGTTTCGGCCAGCTCGCCGCGCGTCTTCTCGCGCAGTTCGTCAAGCGTGCTTTCGCTTTCTTCCAGCACCGGCAGCTCATCCCACTCGGGCAGGATGCGCTCTTGCAGGCGCTTCATCGTGACTTTGAACGTCACATCTTTGTCGCGCACGCGCTCGTTCGCGTGATCCTCGGGCATGTGCGCAACGATCTCGCGCGTTTCGTCGGGCTCGATGCCGAGCAGGCCTTCGTACAGGCCTGGGATCAGGCGGCCTTCTTCCAGCACGACATTGGTTTCGGGCACGTCGGTGCCTTCTTCGCGCTCTTCCAGCGGCTCGCCATCCAGGAAGCTTTCGAGCTGAACGGTGAGCTGGTCGCCCTGCTTGGCGGCGCGCGGCTCTTCCGGCTCGCGCAGCACCACGTGCCGCTCGCGCCGCGAGTCCATCGCCTCGGTGAGCATCTCGTCCGTGACGCTCTTGGCCTCGTGATCCACGCGAATTGCCCGGTAGTCGGGCAGCGTCAGCGAGGGATCAACCGGCACAGTGACGCGGAAGCTGAACGGCGGCTCGTCGAACTGCACCGTTTCGAGGTTGGCGCGGCCCACCGGCTCGATCTTTTCCTGGTCGAGCGCTTCCTTGAATGCCTTGTTGACCAGATCTTCGGAGGCTTCTTCGATCAGGGCCGGGCGGCCGAAATAATTTTCGACAATAAAGCGCGGGGCCTTGCCTTTGCGGAAGCCGGGAATGTTGTACTTTTGAGAAAGCCGCCGCGCCGCGCGGTCGAGCCCTTTCTCAACCTGCGCCTGATCGAGCTCAATTTCGAGCGCCAGCAGGCTTTTTGGCAATTTTTCAGAGGTAACCTTCACAGGTGCTGCTCCAATGCTGAGTCACCATTTACAAGCGGTGCAATGATACTTCGGCACATTATAGCATGAAGGTAAAGCGCTGCAAAATCTTTTCGGCGCACGCTGCTGCGGCGGCACGCGACGTGCAAGGATTCTTCGTATCCGGCGCCCAGCGGGATGCCGAGCGGGCAGATGCGCCCAAGCGAGAAGAGAGGAACAATATAAT
>LJCR01001577.1 GCA_001399705.1 Kouleothrix aurantiaca | reverse complement strand
TCCGCGCCCAGGCGGGCGGTGCCCGTTTCCGCAGCCGCGCCGCTCATGCCGTCGGGCAGGGCGAAGCGCGCCTGCCGCACAATTGGCCCGCTGTCAAGGTCGGCATCCATCTGGTGGATCGTCACGCCGGAGCTATCCTCGCCCGCGCGAAAAGCCCAGAACAAAGGCGCAGGCCCGCGATGCGCCGGCAGCAATGAAGGATGGACGTTCAGGGTGCCGTGCGGCGGCAGCGCGATCAGCGCGGGTGGCAGGCGCAGCGGAAAGCACGCCACACTGGCTGCATCCGGGCGCAGCGCCGCCAGGGTGGCAAGCGTTTCGGGCGCGTCGGCGCGGCGCAGCTCGAACACCGGCAGATTGTGCGCCCAGGCGCGCTCGGCCAGGGTCGGCGCGGCAGAAGCGAGTTGCAGCATGGGCGGGTGAAGCGGCACAATCGGCGCAGGCGCATTGGCCCGTGCCCAGCGTCCGGCGGGCAGCACCACGCCACAGACATCAATCGCTGCGGCGAGCAGGGTTTGCAGCACAATCGACGATGTGGCGCAGGGCATCCCAGCAAACAACACGCGCATGTTGACACTCGGGGAAAACGGGCTATACTGCAGCAACCGCAACTGAACGATCTGCGCAGGCAGGAAACAGCAAGAGGGCGATCATGGCGCGAATGGTGAACTGTGTCAAATTTGGCCGCGAGCTACCCGGCCTGGCCGCGCCGCCCTTCCCCGGCGCGCTCGGCGATCGGATCTATCGCGAGGTGTCGCAGCAGGCCTGGAACCTCTGGCCCGCGCAGGCAACCCTGATCATCAACCACTACGGCCTGAACCTGGCCGACCCGCAGGCGCAGCAGATTCTGATGCAGGCCATGGAAGATTTCTTCTTTGGCGCCAACGCCCAGCTACCCGACGGATGGGCGCCGCCCGCCCGCCCGGCCAAGGGTGGCGCACCCCGCCGCAAATAACCCGGCCACGTCCCCCTACATCGCCAGCAAAATGTTCGGCACGATCTCGAAATGCAGCCGCGCATGGGCCTCGCGCAGCGCCCGCTCGACGCTGGCGGGGCGCTCGCCACGGGCGAAAATAAAGCCCAGGTAGCTGTCGCCCTCGGGCAGCGGCACAATCGGGTTGTGCAGCGGCGCGGTGATCTCGACATCCTCCACGCCCGGCACGGCGCGCGCCTCGTCCACACCCGAGACACTGCGCAGCATTCCCGCGCCCGGAATCGGGATCATCATCACACCCCCTGCCTGCCCGGCGCGGCTCAGCCCCTCGAGCGGCAGCCCGCACGCCTGGCGAATGATCAGTTCCTCCAGCGAGGCGTCGGTGCCGAAGCGCAGGGTTTGCGAGCACAGCCCGCCGATCGAGCGCCCGGCCAGCTCGACGATCCACGGCCCGCGGTGGTTCACGCGCAGCTCGGCGTGCATTGGCCCGGTGCGCAGCCCGATCGCCTGGGCGGCGTGCGCGGCGCACTCGCCAATCGCAGTCTGCACATCGGGCGGCAGGCGCGAGGGCGTGACGTAGATCGTTTCTTCGAAAAACGGGCCATCCAGCGGGTCGGGCTTGTCGAACAGGGCCAGCACGCGCAGCACGCCATTGTCGAGCATGCCTTCCAGCGCCACCTCGAAGCCCGGGATGAAATCTTCGACCAGAAAGGACTTGGGGCCGGGCTGCGGCTCGGTGGTTTCGAGCAGCGCCGCCA
>LJCR01001578.1 GCA_001399705.1 Kouleothrix aurantiaca | reverse complement strand
GCTCGGCCCCGGCGATCATGGTGATGTCGGCGCCGGAGCAGAAAGCCCCGCCCGCGCCGGTGATCACAATCACGCGGGTGCTGCCGTCGTCGTTGCAGGCTTCGACGGCGTCGCGCAGGGCCAGCATGGTCGGGCCATCGACGGCGTTGCGCACGGCGGCTCGATTGATGGTGATGGTTGTCACCGCGCCGTCGCGGCGGGTCAGCAGGCTTTCGCTCATAACGTCCTCGTTTGCAGGTTTGCGGGTTGCGACGAAGATTTTACCACGGAGGCACGGAGGTTTGAGTTGCATGTTTGAAAGTTGGAGGTTGCAGGTTGGGCGACCGATACTCAACCATCAACCACCAGAAGACAAACCGCAAAGAGCGCGAAGGGCGCAAAGATCTGAGGGTTAGGGTTGGCGGGTTCTTGGTTCTCGGTTCTGCGGTTCTGCGGTTCTGCGCTCACCCCGTCACCTTGTCACCCCGTCACCCTTTCATCGTGTCTCTTTTCGGGCGCTGGCTTGCTCGATTGCGGCCCATGCGCGCTCGGCGGCGTCGGCGTCGGCGGGGGAGGCGCCAGCGGGGTTGTAGCGCGCGCGCTCGTAGGCGTCGGTGAGGGTGGCGACGGGCTGCGCCGCGCCGGGCACGATTGCCTTAGCAACCGGCCCATACTCGCGCGCGGTCTGCGGGGCGTTGCGCGGCTGCTCGCGGGCCTCGCCAAGCAGCAGCAGGCGAATGTAGCTGCGCCGAATGCGGCTGGCCGGGTCGGTGCCGCGCAGGCGGGCCAGGGCATCGCGGAGGCCACCGCCGGCTTGCGCAGGGCGCAGCTTGCCCAGCAGGCCAAGCAAGTCGTCGGCCAGGCCACTCCAGCTCCACAGCGAAACGCGCCCCTCGTCGGGGCTTGTGCTTCGGCGCCTGCGGCTGCGCAGAAAATAGAGCAGCAACAGAATAATCAGCACTGGCACGATCGCCAGCACTGCCTGAATGAGTACCTGAACCCACGGCGGAAAAATGCCAAGCACGCCCTGGGCAGCTGGCGGCAGATCGGCGGCGGGCGGCTGCACCGGCGGCGGCGCGATGTCGAAAATGCGCTCAAGGTGCAGCAGGCGAAACAGCCACTCGAAGGCGGTGGCGAGCAGATAGAGCAGCGGCGCGATGATCAGCGCGATCAGGAAAATAAACGCCTGCCAGGCCACGCGCACGATCTGCGCGGCCTCGTGCCCAAACAGCGCGCTGACCAGCACGCCCAGGCTGAGCACCAGCACAATCGCGCCGGCCAGCGTCAGCAGACCGCGCCAGCCCATGCGCTGCAACTCGGTTTCGCGCTCGTCGCTGGCGGCGGCCAGCGCAATCGCCAGCAGCCCAACCGCGAAGAAGCTCAGCACCTCGGTGGAGGCAAGCTCGCTCAGGCCGGGCCGCCCGCCGCTGCCCAGAAAGCCTACGCCAACAATCAGCATGAGCATGACAGTGGCGAGGCGGAACAGGCGGTGGAGGCTGACGCTGTCGTGCAGGGCCAGGCGCGTGCCGCGCCAGAAGCAGTACAGGCCGACCAGCAGCGCGAGGTAGGCCGCGCCGGCGCGCGGGTCGCTGAAGGTGACGAGCGCGCCCAGCGCGTCGCCCCAGCCGCTGAGCAGGCTGGCATTATCGAAGGCCGAGACTTTGGCGGCCCACAGCGCGGCCAGCAGCCCCAGCCCGGCCAGCGCATGGC
>LJCR01001576.1 GCA_001399705.1 Kouleothrix aurantiaca | reverse complement strand
CGTCAAAACAAACACTCATAGCCAACCTCTGTGCGAACACGAAATCAAAGATTCTGCCCATCGTGCGGCTCCCGGCCGAAGCGCCGCCGGTAGGCTGCCAGAAACGCGGCCTCGGCGCGCGCCAGCAGCGTGCCAACCGAGCCGGGCGCAACCTCTGCCGCCGCCGCGACTTCGGCATAGGAAAGGCCGGCGTAGCGCAGCAGCAAAAGCTGGCCCTGGCGCTCGGGCAGATCGGCCAGCGCGGCACGCACTGCGGCGCGATCTTCGGCGCGCAGCAGCTCGCCCGCCGGGTCGGGTGTGTCGGCCTGCTCAGGCGCGGCACCAAGCTGGGCGGCACGTGCCTCGGCGCGGCGCTGGCTGCGCAGCGCGTTATAGCCACGGTTCAGCGCTACCCGGCACAGCCAGCCCGCCAGCTGCCCACCGCTGCGCGGCGGCTGGTGCAGCAGCGCCAGAAAGGTTTCCTGCGCGGTGTCTTCGGCTTCCTCGCGGCTGCCAAACAGGTGAAACACCACGCGATACACCGCAGGGTAGTGGCGCAAAAACAGCCGCTCGAAGGCGTCGGCGTCGCCGCGGCGCAACTGTTCAAGCAGCGCCTCGTCCGACTCTCCCACGGCTTGCCCTTTACTTGCGAGCTGACTTGTCATAACTTCTATATCTACAACCGCCCGGCTGGTGTGCGGCTTTGTTCATGAAACACCGCCCGCGCGGATTTTGTGACAGTGTGGATTGTATCACGCCGGCTTGCGGCACGCGGGTTGCTTCCCTGGCAGCGAGAAGATCGAAAGGAGCAATTCAATGACCGATCAGCCCGATCGTGCCGAGGCGACCAAAAAGCTCGGCGAGCTCATCAAAGACATCAACATTGCCATGCTTACCACCATCGAAGCGGATGGCGCGCTGCGCAGCCGCCCAATGTCGACGCAGAAAAGCGATTTTGACGGCGACCTGTGGTTTTTTCTGGGCGCAAGCTCGCCCAAGGCACAGGAAATCCGCAACGACCCGCGCGTCAACCTGAGCTATGCCAACCCCGACGACCAGCGCTATGTGTCGGTCTCGGGGCGCGGCGAGCTGGTGCGCGACCAGGCCAAAATGAAAGAGCTGTGGAACCCGCTGTTCAAGGCCTGGTTCCCCGATGGGCTGGACGACCCCGACCTGACCTTGCTGAAGGTGAATGTCGAGCAGGCCGAGTACTGGGACTCGCCTTCCAGCACTTTTGTGACGCTGGTGGGCTTTGCCAAGGCACTTGTCACCGGCCAGCGCGCCGAGGTGGGCGAAAACGCCAAGCTGGATTTATGATGACGAAAGACGAAGGACGAAGGACCATCTAGCTTTCGTCCTTCGTCTTTCGTCTTTGGTCTTTTTCGCCTTGCCCTGCGCGCCGCTTTCGCCTATACTAGCGGCATCCCGTCGTACAATACAAATGAGGCGATGCAATGGCTTATTCTGCCATGATCGGCGCGCGCGTCAAGCGCAAGGAAGATCCCCGACTGATCACCGGGGCAGGAAACTACGTTGGCGATATCAAGCTGCCGGGCATGCACCACGTTGCGTTTGTGCGCAGCCCCTACGCGCACGCCCGCATCCGCAGCATCGACGCTTCGGCTGCCCTGCGCCGGCCGGGCGTGGTTGCCGTCGTCACTGGCGCTGACCTGCCGGCGATGTGCGGCCCCATGCCGATTGGCGGCGGCG
>LJCR01001575.1 GCA_001399705.1 Kouleothrix aurantiaca | reverse complement strand
GGCGTGGACGACGTGGCCTCGGAAGAGCTGGCGATCATCCCCGGCATGGAAGAAGTCGTGAGTCTGCTGCACATCCGCCGCCAGGCCAAGGAAGGCAACTTCGACGTGGTGGTGGTCGACGCCGCGCCGACGGGCGAGACAATTCGCCTGCTGACGATGCCCGAGACGTTCCAGTGGTATGCCGCGCGTGTGAGGGACTGGGACCCCGGCGCGCTGAGCGTGGCCAAGCCGCTGGTGCGCGCGCTCATCCCGGCCACCAACGCCTTCGAGACGCTGAACCGCCTGACCAAGGGCGTCGAGGCGCTGCGCGAAACACTCACCGACCCGGAAGTTAGCTCGTACCGGCTGGTGGTGAACGCTGAGCGCATGGTGATAAAAGAAGCGCAGCGCGCGGCTACCTACCTGGCGCTGTTTGGCTACCCAATCAGCGAGCCGGTGGAGGAAGCAAGCCCGGCCGATGGAACCGTGCGGCTGGCGCAGTATTTCGAGCGCGCCCGCTTTGAATACCATCCCGAAGAGCTTGGCAGCTTTTACCAGCAAGAAGCCAAGGCGCTGGGCCTGAACCTTGCCGCGCTGCACGAAGTGCAGCTGAGCGATCTGGGCCGCCAGGCGGCCTTGCAGCGCGACGGCGCGTTTCCCACCAGCGCGCAGCTCATCGGCACGCCCGACTGGTCAACCAAGCTGTATACGCGCCGCATCGATGTCGACCTGAGCGCCCAGCACCTGACGGCCTACGAAGGCGACACGCCCGTGTTTACCGCGCCGGTCGCTACCGGCAAGGATGGCTTCAACACGCCAACCGGCACCTTCGCGATCTACAGCAAATACCCGATGGAAGATATGGCTGGCTCGGCTGGCGGCGAGACGTGGTATGTGCCCGACATTCCCTGGGTGCAGTATATTGTCGGCGGCGTGGCTTTCCACGGCACCTACTGGCACGACCGCTGGGGCACCGGCTTCCGACTCTCGCACGGCTGCGTGAACCTGAATATCGACGACGCCCAGTGGCTCTACGAGTGGGCCGACATTGGCACGCAGGTCGATATTCACTACTAGTTTCAGAGGTCAGGAGTCGGAAGCTAGCATTTGTCGGCTTTCTGAAACCTGCTCCCTGCTTCACGAGGACGGACGACCGACGAAAGAGACACGAGACACGAGTGCTCTGTACGCTTCCCCCTTGCCTCTCAATCTTGTGTCTCATTGTCACCCGGTCACCCTTTCACCTCATCACCCTGTCATCGTGTCACCCCGCCACTCTGCCGCCGCCTCGCCCAGGAACTTTCTGGTATACTGCCGCAATATTGGCAGCGCGCCCGCATAAAGGGCTGCTGCCGTTGCATGGCGCGAAAAACATTTCATGACTGCACAGGCCATTCGAATCAAACTCACCAGCCGCTCGCGCGAGCTTCAGCTTCTGATCACCGCCTGCCTGCTGCTCGCCGCCGGTCTGGCGACGCTGGTGCTCGGCAGCGGCGGGCTGGTGCGCTGGCTCGATCTGGCGATTGTTGGCGCGTTTGCCGGGCTGTTTCTGCTGCTTAGCGTGGCCCTGGCCGTGCGCGGCTGGGGCGAAGACCAGATGCTGCTGCCGCTGGCGGCCTTGCTTTCCGGCATAGGCCTGGTGATGACGCGCCGCCTGGAGCCCGACCTCATTGCGCGCTATGGCGCGGTCTACACTGGCGTCGCGCTTAAAC
>LJCR01001574.1 GCA_001399705.1 Kouleothrix aurantiaca | reverse complement strand
ACTGATCAGGGTGGGCGAGCTGGCCGAAGCTGGCGTGACGCCCAGGCAAGTGGCGAGCAGCAGGGCTGCCACCAGGGCCAGCGAGGTTGCGAGACGGCCAAGGGCTGGGCAAGGTCGATGACTCATAAATACACCTTTGACTCGTATTCCTCGGCGCGAAGCTGCGCGAGGAGCTTGCTCGTAATGTCAAGGTCGGCGCTGGCGCCAGCCTTTTGAAACAGGGCAATCGCTTCGTCCAGGGTTGCACGCGCGAGTTCGGACTGGCCGGCGCCGAGCCGGAGCCGGGCTTGCACCACCAGGCTTTGCCCAAGCTCAGGTGCGCTTTCGATCTCGGTCAGGATCTGAATGCTGCGCTGCACCTCGGCAATCGCCAGGTCGTAGTCGCTGCGCGCGCCGGCCAGCATGCCACGCACGCGGTAGGCGATGGCTTCGGCCTGGGCGTCGTTTGCGGCAAAGGCGAAATCGAGGGCGCGGATGCTCGCCTGCTCAGCTTCAACGAGTCGTTCCATAGTGATGAACGTTTCGGCGAGCTGTCTTTGCGCCTCGCTCATGCCCAGATCGTCGTGAATTGTGTCGCACAGCTCGATGCTGCGCTCGATCTGCGCGAGCGATTCGGGCAAACGGCCAAGCTGGCGGTACAGTTCGCCCAAGTTACTGCAAATAACACCTTCGAGCGGCAGCGAACCAATCGCGGTGGCGCTGCTCAGGCTGGCGTGGTAGTGGTTCAGCGCTTCGGGGTAATTGCCGATCTTATAGTGAATCGCGCCAATGTTCACTTCTACGCTTGCGAGCGTGTGCTGGTCGCCAATATCATGCAGAATGGCGGCGGCGCGCTCACACTCGCGGGCGGCAGCGCGCAGGTTACCTTCCTGCGTCAGCACAATGCCCATGTTGTTGCGCAGCCGCCCAAGCTCGCGCAGGTCGCTGGTACGCTCGGCGTTCAGGATCGCCAGCCGCAGGTAGCTGCGGGCCTCACGCCAGCGCGACTGGCTCATGGCAATGTGGAAAAAGACCTTGTAGGCCAGCAGCAGGTCGCCCCAGCTGCCCAGCGCCTCCAGCGGCGCGAGGCATGGCGCAACGGCTTCCTGCGCGGCGGCGTTGTCGCCGCTGCGCACCAGCACCCAGCCGCGCCGCACGCAAATGCGCAGCGAGAGGGCGCTGTCGGCGGGGCCGAGGTGGGAGTCGGCCTGCTCAAGATGGGCGAGCGCATCATCGTAGGCGGCCTGCCCTTCGCACACTTCCGTCCAGGCGATCAGAATTTCGGCCTGCTCACGCTGTTCTTCCGAGACGGCGAGCGCGCTGGCGTATGTTTGCGAGGCTTCGGCCAGGCGGCCCGCCAGCGCGTGCAGATCGCCAATGCGCCGCAGGATCAGGGCGCGCTGGCGGCGGGATGCGGCCGTGTCGCTGCGCTCGGCGGCCTCGAGCGCGTGCTGGTAGTGCGTGAGCGCAACATCGCTGGCGTAGAGCTCCTGAGCGCGCTGGCCGGCGATCCAGGCGAACTCAAGCGCTTCGGGCCAGGATTCGGCGTTGCGATAGTGGAAGGCGAGCAGCCCCGGTTCGGCGGCGGCGCGCGCCGGCTGCTGCGCACGCACAAACGCGGCAACGCGGCGGTGAATCTCGCGGCGCTGGGCGAACAGCATGCTTTCGTAGATGGTTTCCTGGTTCAGGCTGTGGGCGAAGCGATACTGCCCTG
>LJCR01001573.1 GCA_001399705.1 Kouleothrix aurantiaca | reverse complement strand
GAATTGGGGAAGCTCGAACGCGACCCATTCGTAGGCGCCGGCCGCGTGCCAAATCTGCCACACAAGCGCCAGCGCCGGCAGACCTACGCCGAGGCAGATATTGTGCGCTTATTAACGGTGTGTGGCCCGATCCATTGGAAGCGCGAGCGGAAAACCGACCGCCGCCAATGGCAAGCAGGTGGGCCGTTGGAACGCGAAATGCTCCAAGGCCGTGCCCTCGTCCTCGTGCTGGTCGACTCAGCAATGCGCGCCGGGGAAGTGGCGCGCCTGACCTGTGGCCAAGCTCGGGAGTCGGAGCTCGTTATTGAGAGCAAGGGCGGCCATGAGGATGTAGTCTATCTGACCGACGAAACACGCGCTGCCCTGCGCACTCTGGCCGGCCTGCGCGCCGCCGATGCACCGCTCTTTCGAGATTGGAATGGAGAAGCATGCTCAGTGCGCGCGCTGCGCTCACTGCTTCGGAGAATGGCCAAACGTGCAATGATCGAGCTTCCGCCGCGCCCGCTGCACGCCTTTCGCCATTACGCCGCGCAGGTCTGGGCGAAGTCGGGGATGCCCGATCTCGTCATTCAGCAGCTAATGCGGCATGCGAATCTGTCGACGACACAAATTTACACGCGGCTCAGTGACCCGGAGCTGGCGGAACAGCACGCGCGTGCCAGCCCGATCAAGCGATTGATTGAGCGCGCTGATAGAATGCGGTAAACGATCGTCGCCTGTGCCATCGGGAGTGTACTAACTCAGCTGGCTAGAGCGCGTCGTTCACACCGACGAGGTCACTGGTTCGAGTCCAGTATCGCCCACCAACAAAACGCCGGCCTGCACGTTCCTGTGCTGGCCGGCGTTTTATTTCGTGCTACGACGTGCGGGGTTTGTCAGGCCTCGAATACAACCGTATCGCTCAGGCGAAAGCTGCCGCGCAGGTGAATATCGTGCGATGAGCTGCCAACCAGCACGTTGAACGCGCCGGCCTCGGCGGCCCACGCATGCGCTTCCACATCCCAAAATGCCAGCGCGCGGCGATCGAGCTGCACCGTAACAGTTGCGCACTGACCCGGCGCGAGCGCGACCTTTGTAAAGCCTTTCAGCTCTTTTTCGGGCCGCTCCACGCGCGCCTCGGGATCGCGCACGTAGAACTGCACGATTTCCTGCCCAGGGCGCGCGCCAGTGTTTGTGACATCGACACTGACGCAAATGACCTCGTTGAGATCGAAACGGCCCGGTTTCATGCGCAGGTTACTGTACTCGAACGTTGTATAGGACAGCCCAAAGCCGAACGGGAACAGCGGCGCATTTTGCTGGCGATCGTAGTGGCGGTAACCGACGAAGATGCCCTCGCCATAGGTCACTTTTCCATTTTCGCCCGGGTAGTTGCCATAGGCCGGGTTGTCTTCCAGGCGCGCAGGAAAGGTCTGCGGCAGCTTGCCCGAAGGGTTCACGGCGCCAAACAGCACATCCGCAATGGCGTTGCCAGCCTCCTGGCCGGGGTACCATGCCTGCACCACTGCCGCAGCATCCGCCAGCCAGGGCATCGTTACCGGGCCGCCGGTTTGCAACAGCACCACGGTGCGCGGGTTCGCCGCCGCCACGCGTGCGATCAGCTCGTTCTGGCGGCCCGGCAGGTCCATGTGCGGCCGATCCTGCCCTTCGCTGTCCCACTCGCTGCTGAGGCCTACGCACAGCACCGCCACATCC
>LJCR01001572.1 GCA_001399705.1 Kouleothrix aurantiaca | reverse complement strand
AATCATGCGCTGCGACTACACGCACCCACTCGCCCGGCTCGGCCGGCTCGCCGTCGATGATCGCCTGCCAGAGCGCGCCTTCCACGAAGACCATGCCGTCGGGCGCGAGCCGCTGGCGCCCTTCGGCCAGCTTGCCAACCATCGCTTCCTGCCCGGTTGAAATCGGTCGTTCGCGGCTGCGCAGGGCCAGCCAGAGCGCCAGCGCCGCAAACGCCGCCAGCGCAACGCCCACCAGCACAATCGCCCAGACCGCCACCACCGCGCCGGGCGCCTGGGCCGGGTCGATGATATTCAGCGCGCTGACGGCCAGCAATGCCACGCCGGCCACGGCCAGCGCGCCGTGCGCGTGGGCAATGAACTCGGCCACCAGCAGCAGCAGCGCCAGCACCAGCAGGCCCAGCGCCCAGAGCTGGAGCGGCAGCACGAACAAGCCCAGCGCGGCCCCGGCCAGCAGCACAATGCCCGCGCCCGCGAACAGGCTGGTTCCCGGCGCGGCAAACTCCAGCCCGAAGGCCAGTACGCCCAGCACCAGCAGCACAAACGCCACGGTTGGGTCGGCCAGCGCCAGGCGCAGGCTTTCCCACGCGGTCGGCGGAACATCGACCACGCTGCGCCCCAGCGCGCTGATCGTCACGCTGCCGCCGCCCTGCAAGGTCACGCGCCGGCCTTCGAGCAGCGTCAGCAGCTCGCCATCATTTGCGGCAACCAGATCGACGGCGGGCGGTTTCAACGCGCTGGCCTGCTGGTTGTCGAGCACCACGCCCGGGCGATCGAGCGACGCCTTGCCAAAATCGATTGGCAGGCCCTTGCCGGGCGCGCTCAGCACCACGCCGCTGCGAAAGATCACCGTGCGCACGCCAAGCTGCTCGGCGCGGGCAGCCTCGCGCTCCCAGGCTTTGCACACCTGCGCCAGGAAGTCGTTGCCGGCGGGCGCGCTTTCGTCCAGCGCCTCGGCGCCGTGCGGGCCATAAATCCCCACCGCCGACATGCTGACAAACGCTTCGGGCTTGCGCTGCGCGCTGGCGATTGCGTTCACAATGCCGCGCGTGCCGATCTCGCGGCTGGCCATAATTTCGCGCTTGTACTCGGCGCTCCAGCGCTTACCAAACAGCGATGCGCCGGCCAGGTGAATAATGCCGTGCGCGCCGTCGATTGCGCCCGCCCACGCGCCTTGCTCGGCCGGCGTCCAGGCGACATACTCGGCCGCGCCGGGCACACTGCTGCGCGCCTTCTGCGGGTCGCGCGAGAACACCACCACCTGGTAGCCCTTCTGGATCAGGCGGGCGCAGAGCTTGGCGCCAATCATGCCGGTCGCGCCTGTTACTACAATTCGCTTTGCTTCAGTCATGCCCCTGCCCTCCCATTCATATCACGCATGCCCGGCCACACCGAGCAGAAGAACAGCCCTGCCGCCGCGCCGGCCAGCGCGCCATTCACCAGCAATACCACATACGGTGCCGCCGGCCACCAGTGGATCTCGGCCACCCACAGCCAGAATGGCAGCGCCGCAAGCACAAAGCGAACCGGCCAGGCCAGCGCGCAGAAACGCGCCCACCACGCCGCAAAGCCGCCCAGCTTTGGCGCGCCGCGCACCGCAAATCACGCCAGCCACAGGCCAATCGTTGCGCCCCAGCAGCGCGCGCACACGCCCATTGGGAAGCCCATAACGATGTACGATTTTGCGGGCGTCGGGCA
>LJCR01001571.1 GCA_001399705.1 Kouleothrix aurantiaca | reverse complement strand
GGCTCTGCGCGCAATCAATCAACACCTGCTTGGCGTCCGCGAGCCAGGCCTGCCAGTCGGGATCGGCGATCGTATCGGCCGGCACGCCGAAGGCCCGCACGACGAGGCTGAGCAGCCGCTTGGCCTGCGCCAGCACGGCCGCATCAGCGGGCGTCACCGCCAGCGCGACCGGGTAGATCGGCCCGCGGGGACTGGTCGTCTTGATCTGGCACGCGTAGCCACCGACAAGCGCGCGACCTTCGGCGACCGACCAAGTGCCGCTCGACAATCTGCCGGCGATCGCGGCGGGCGCGAAGGCGTCGAGCTCGCCGAGCGTCATCACGGTCTGGTCGTCGCCGAGGCTGGGGTCGACGCCGATCCGCTCGGGCCGGTCATCTTCCGGATCGCGCGCGGCCTCCGGAGCGCGCATCGCGGTGCCGCTGATCAGCGGCGTATCATCGCCCCCGGGGAACATCGCTGCTACTGGTTGCTGTTTTCTCGCCACTGGTCACTCCTCGGTTGAAATACTGCTCAAGCGTGCGCGCCGATTGGACGCATCGCTGCCGGCGATCCCACTCTTTCGCAAACGGCAGCACCTGGTACGGCGCTTCCATCAGCCGTCCGGTGTCTGTGTTCACGAACACCACGGCGGCGCGGCGGCCGCCGACCATAAACTTTGCCGTGTCGCCCGACCTGGCCACCCACCGCAATACCTCCATCGCCTTCACCCACGCGATGCCCAGGATGTGGAAGCGGTTCGGATACTGCGCGCAGAGCGCGAGCACCTCGGCCAGCATGGCCTCGTCGTGCGCGCGCATTTGCGGCACCAGGCCGCCGATGGCGATGGGCCGCTCGCCGGCGGTCTCGATCATCGCCTGCAGCAGCGCGCGATCTCCGCTCCACTGGTAGACTGGAATGCATTTCGGAGCGTGCTGCATGCGCAGCCAATTCTCCCATGTCGCGCGCGGATCGCCAAATACGTCCTGCTGCAAAAACCATTCGCAGCCGCTTTCCTGTGCGAAGGAAATGTAGTCGGGGATGCTCGGCAGCTCCTTGCCCTGGCGGAAGTTGGCCCAGGCGCCGCTGTCGAGGATTTTCGGGCCTGGCAGCTGCGCGATGCGCGCGTAGTCGAAGATATCGGCGGGAAAACACGAGGTGCCGGCGAGCTTCAAGATTTCAAGCTCATCGGCGCTGCTGATACCAGCAAGATAGATTCTCACAGGCTGGCCTTACACGGCCACCAGCGCTGGCGCTGCCAATTCATGCTGCGTCTCCACAATACAATCAATCACGACCGGGTGGTAGGTCTGAAGCCACACCCACGCGCCACATGGCTGCGGGTCAACCCCGGTTTCCTTACTTGCCACAACCACCCAGGCCGGCCCGGTCGTCTGGACGACGCGCCAGCCGCGCTCATACACGCCAGCCGGCTGCCTGACCAGCAGTACCTGTTTCTCCTCCGCGCCGGTGTGATTGCGCTGCGCGTAGCGGTTCGCGCGCTGATGGTTTGAATTCAAATGCACCAATGTGGCATCCTTGCGCGGCGGCGGCACGATCGGGTAGTCGTAGTGCAGCACTGGCCAGATGCTCTCTATCCAGGCCTCCTGAGAGAGAGGCGCGCTCGGGTCGTAGCAGACACGCGCCGGCCCGGCGATGTGCGCGCCGAGGCAGGAGTAGGCATTGATCGGGGTGGTGATGGTGATGATTGGCGGCATC
>LJCR01001570.1 GCA_001399705.1 Kouleothrix aurantiaca | reverse complement strand
GTGAGGCATAGATCGCGTCGATCGGCTTGCCGCGAAAAAAGGCCGCCGTCTGCTGGGCCTGCAGCACGCCCTTGGGCGTGAGCGAATAATCGACTTTGCGATGTGAAAACTCGCGCGTGAGGTTGGCGGTATTTTCGCCGTGCCGAACCAGATAAATAGTATTCATGGGTGTGTGCTTTGCTCCTGATCTCCCTTCAGCCGGTCTTTCTAGCAATACTTTTCAGATAAGGCAGCCAAGAACGATTACCACGAAGAATCGAAGGCACGAAGAGCATGAGCATGCTATAAAACCTTGCAGTCTTCGAGTCTTTGTGGCTATTTGAAAAGTATTGGTCTTACTATACCACCGCTGAGCCGCGCAGGTTTCGTGAATTAGCACACAAAGTTTGGTTGACGCCCCCCAGCGACGCCGCTATAATGGAGCGCGAGCGCGCCGTGCGCCTGAGATTTAAGAAAGCAGAACCATGACTGATAACCAGCTAACCCTGCGTTTGTGCGAGCCCGACGACACCCCGCTGATTGTCCCGATGATCCAGGCGCAGGTTGCTGCCTCCGGCCGCGAAGCGCCCGACCCGGACGCGCTGGCGGAAATTGTGCACGCACTGCTGATCAGCCAGTTCAGCGATTTCCTGCTCGCGCAGCGCGGCGACCGCAGCGTTGGCGTGCTGCAGATCAACTACCGCCTGTCGACCTGGGAGCTGGCCGCCTACGCCGTGATCGAAGATTTCTACCTGACGCCCGAGGCACGCGGGCAGGGCGTGGGCACGCGCATGCTCGACTATGCGTGCGCGCGGGCCGAGGGGCGTGGCGCGGCGTTCATCCAGGCGGCGGTGCGCTCGGGCGACCGCGCGGCCAAGCGCCTGTACGAGGCGTTTAGCTTCAGCGCCAGCGCGAACGACCTGTGGCGCAGCACGCTGCCTCTGGGCTGCGCAGTTGATTTCGACGCACCGGGTATTGAAATACCATCAGAAGAGAACAGCAATGAGCGATAAGCGCACGGCCGCCAGCCGGCCACAGCGCGGGCGCGGCACGCCCACCAAAAAAAGCGGCGTGCCAATGACCGCATTCTATGTCATCCTTGTGCTGATTACCGTGGTGGGCGTGGGCGTGCTGCTGAGCAACACCCAGACCCTGCGCGACAGCGCCTTGAACGACACCGCCAGCCGCCAGCGCAAAGTCGTCAGCAGCATTCCGCTGGCGAGCCTGCCCGCGCGCGGCGACGCCAACGCCCCGGTGACGGTGGTGGAATATGCCGATTTCCAGTGCCCGGCCTGCGGCACCTTTTATTCAAGCCTGGAACCGGCCATCCTAAAAGATTATGTCGATACCGGCAAAGTCAAATTCCTCTTCCACGATTTCCCGCTCACCCAGCACGCCAATGCCGTGCCAGCCGCCGAGGCCGCGCGCTGCGCTGGCGACCAGAACGCCTTCTGGCCGATGCACGACCAGCTGTATGCCACGCAGGCGCAGTGGGAGAACAGCAAAGAGCCAAACCTGTTCTTCGCTGGCCTGGCCGATGGGCTCAAGCTCGACCGCAATGCCTTCGCCGAGTGCATGAATAGCGGGAAGTACACCGCCGCCGTGAAAGCCTCGTACGATGCCTCGCTGAAAGCGGGCGTGAACCAGACGCCAACCTTCACCATCGATGGGCAGCCGCTCAACGCCAACCAGCTGCGCGGCGCGATCGACTCTGCAC
>LJCR01000157.1 GCA_001399705.1 Kouleothrix aurantiaca | reverse complement strand
TCCCCCAGCACCGCAACCCGCTCGCGCATGCCGCGCAGGTATTCTTGCTGGGCGCGGCCGCGCTCGGTTTTGGCGCGCTTCACAAACGATGGGATCAGCGCGTCCAGCGCGCGCTGCATTTCGCCCGCCAGCGCATGCAGCTCGCCGTGCGGCGCGGCATACAGGCGCGTGAGCAGGTATTCAAAGGCGCGGCCATTGCCAAACAGCCCGACATTCGTGGGCGCAGCCATGGGCAGCAGGCCGCGCAGCAGGTCGCAGGCTTTGGCGCGCGTGGCGCTGGCATACGCCCGCTCGGAGGTCTGCTCGTCGCGCGGGGTGCGCGCGCGCACAGCGGCGATGCTTGGCTCCAGCAAGGCCGTGTAGGTGCCGAACAGGCCGTCCATTGCGGCGGTGTAGGCGCTGGCGTGGCGCGATTCCATGATCTGCGGCTCGCGCAGGTAGCGGTAGCGCCCATCGACTTTGCGGTTGAACACGACGTAGCGGGTGGATTTTTCCAGCGGGCTGATGCCAATGCGCGCGTCTTCCAGCGCTTTGGCGGCAATGTTGCTCACGCCCTCGCAGGCCAGGTGCGCGCCACCCAGCTCGGCCACCGAATCGTCGCCGTAACCGATCAGCACGCGCTCGTAGAATGCCTCGGCCTGGCGCACCGCCACCAGCTGATCGGCGTGGTGCGCGCCTGCCGTCCCAACAATCGCCGCAAAGCCTGACTCTGGCGACTGGATAAATTCATCCAGCAGAATGCGACGCAGGCTTTTGTCGGTGCGGCTGTAGCGCGAGAACAGCGCGCCTTTCACCACTTCGGGCAGGTTGCGCAGCCCAAACACCGGCGCGTCGAGGTCGGTCACAAACGGCGCCAGCAATGCGCGCTCGTCGTCGCTGAACGTATCGCCCCATGGGTCGGACATAGTCGTTGCTCCCTTGCTGGAATGGTTGGCGGGATCCGCCCAACATGCTTATGCATCGGCCTGGCGCGTCATTTTGCGCATTACAGGCACGTTCTATGCTACACAATGCCAGAAAACTATGGCAGTAGGTGGTGCCGTGGCGGCCATTCTATCACACGGCTTGCGATAGGTGGTAAAATACAGCCATCACCGCTCTTGGCCTGCACCTGCCGCGAATGCCACCAGAAGGCCAATGCTATAAACTTGTGAATGCCAGCCAAAGGGCCAATGCCATGACCCATGGGCAGCACACTCCCCTGGAAATTGCAGGCGAGATACGCAATTTGCTTGCCGAAACGTCCTGGTATATTGCGCTCACATCACCCAGTGGTGACGTCGTAGCGCTCAGCAATGCGCTCGCTGGGCTGTTACACCTTGCCAGTGGCGCAATGATCGGGCGGAATCTGGCAGAAATAGTGCCGGAAAGCGAGCGCGGCGCCCTTCATCAGGCGTATACCGAGCTTTCCCCGCATGTCCCACTCGCTTTGCGCACAACCCTGCTTGTGCTTGGGCAGATCGAGCTTGCTGCCGATATCGAGCTACAGCGTATTGAAGCCCTGCCCGGCGAAGCCGTACTGGTCGCAATCTACCCCGCCGCGTCGCCCGACACGCCGCTGCTGCCCGCATTCAACGCCCTTGCACCGCATATCCAGGCCGCACAATCGCCCGATGACTTGTTCAGCGGCTGCATGCGCGTGCTTGGGCCGCTGGGGCTGAACATGTGGGTAACGTTGCTCGACAGCCAGGCTGCCGCGCTGCATACGGCCTATATCAGCATCAACCCGCAGCTGCTGAGCTTGCTGGCGCACAGCGCGCAATTCGACCCTGAACAGTGCGAGATCGCGCTTGAAACGCCGGTGATAGGGGCGGCGCTGGCGCATGGGCAGGCTATTGCCGCCGAAAGCATGCAAGCCCTGATCGAAGCGCTGCTGCCCAGCCGATTCTACGGCGTGATTGCTGCGCTGCTGCGCTTCACAGGCCGGCCAAGCATGATTGCCGCGCCCATACTGCGCGCAGGCGTGCCGGGTGGCGTGCTGGTGCTGTGGGGGCAGGCGCTGCCGCCAGCAGCCATTCCGGCGGTCGAAAGCTTTGCCAGCCAGCTTGGCGCGCAGCTCAGCCAGTTCGCGCTGCAGCGCCACCTCGAGCGCCACGACCAGCTGCTCCATGCGCTTGGGCAGATCGCGCAGGCCACGAATACCATGAGCACGCGTGAAGAAGTGCTGCGGGCCGTGTGCGAGCAGGCGCAGCAGCTTATGCGCGCCACCTATGTCACGATCGCGGAGCCCGAGCCGGGCGAACAGGTGCTTGAATGCACCATGGCGCTGGGCGATGCGGCGCGCTGGCTTGGCGCGCGTGCGCCGTATGCCGCCAGCGTGGCCGGCCAGGTGATGCTTACCGGCGCAGGCGTTCTGGTACCGGTGGTGGCGCAAAATCCGGCGGCCCACGACGGCGTGCGCGCCAGCGCAGTGGTGCAATCATCGCTGGCGCAGCCGCTGCGCAACCAGGAGGCGATTATTGGCGTGCTGACGGTGGGCCACAAGGAGCCGAACTTCTTTGGACCCGACGATCTCGAATACCTGGGGCGTTTCGCCAACTACGCTGCGGTTGCGATTGTCAATGCTGGCTTGCTGGCCACCACCCAGGCCGCCGAAGAAGCGCAGCGCCGCCACCAGCCCGAGCTGACCGAGCAGCTGGCATGGAGCCGCACACTCAACGCCACAAGCGACCTTGATGCCACCGTGGAGGCAACATTCCACCTGCTCGATGCGCAAAACCTGGCGTGCATGGGCAGCATGTTCATCACCGACGCCGACTTTGGCGATATCCGCTACCAGGCATATCATGGCATTCCGCCCGAGCTGCACGAGCAGACGCGCGAGACCCTGCGCCACCCCGCGCTGCTGGATGCGCTGCGGGCCGGCCACATGCACGCCTATGGCAGCGAGATTGGCCGGCACATCACATGGCAGAATCCTGAGCTTACGCCATTTCTGCCGCAGCAGGCGATTGCCTTTCCGTTGTACACAGCCGAGCAGACCCAGGGCGTGCTGATTGTTGGCCGCCAGGGTGACCACGACTACACCGCCGACGAGCGGCGCATGCTGCAAACCATTGCGAACCAGCTGGCGCAGGCGATTGCCCGCATCCAATCGCACACCATTATTAAAACTGCTGCCGACCAGTATGCAAACCTGTATCGCGGGGCCGAGACGGTGCGCCTGTACCTCGACACCCTCATCCAGCACAGCCCGATGCTGCTGCTCAGCATTCGCCCAAATATGACCGTTCATATCATCAACCCCGAGCGCCTGGCCGAAAGCCCGCACAAACAGCGCATTACTGAAGGCCAGCACCTGGGCGAGGTTATACCAAGCCAGCTCCACAGCGAGCTCTTCGAGCGCTACCGCCGGGTGCGCGCCGGCCAGCCGCAATATTTCGAGCTCGATCTGTCGAGCAATGGCG
The DNA here is from genome assembly GCA_001399705.1 of Kouleothrix aurantiaca. Classification (GTDB taxonomy): domain Bacteria; phylum Chloroflexota; class Chloroflexia; order Chloroflexales; family Roseiflexaceae; genus Kouleothrix; species Kouleothrix aurantiaca. The sequence continues at coordinate 2,614 of LJCR01000157.1, read as the reverse complement.
ACACATTGCAGGTGCGGCTGGCCGCCACGCTTATTCCCTCCTACGATGAGGTGCTGGTGATTGTGCAGGATGTGACTGAGGCGCGCCACGCCGAGGCGCAGCTGCGCCGGAACGAAAAGCTGGCCGGCATGGGGCGCATGCTGGCCGGCGCGGCGCACGAGCTGAACAATCCGCTGGCGGCTATCCTTGGCCTGGCGCAGCTGCAGCTGCTCAACAGCACCCACACGAGTGAGCTGCGCGACGACCTGGGCAAGATCGAGCATGCTGCGCTGCGTGCGCGCGCGATTGTTCAGCAGCTGCTGAGCCTGGCGCGCGCCCAGCGCCCCGGCGCGCACAGGGTTGCGCTGCACCCCCTGATCGACGCTATTTTGCAGCGCCTGGCCTTGCCGATGGCCGCGATCAAAGTGAGTGTCCAGCAGACATTCGACGAACACCTGCCCCCGGCCGCCGGCGACCCCGACCAGCTTCAGCAAGCGCTGTTCAACATCATTCACAACGCCATCCAGGCGCTGGCCGACAAGCCACCCGGCGCGGCTCGTGAGCTGAACATTCGCGCCCAGCTGGTGCGCCAGCATATTCTGCTCTCAATCGCCGACAATGGCGCGGGCATTTTGCCCGAGCACCAGCCGCACATCTTCGAACCTTTCTTCACTACGCGCATCGTAGGCCAGGGCACCGGCTTGGGCCTGGCGCTCAGCCACGCAATTATTCTGCAGCACAGCGGCACGATCTGGGTACACAGCCAGCCCAGCCAGGGCACAACTTTCTTTGTGCAACTGCCAGTTGCCCCGCACAGTGCTCCATATTCGGGCGTATAATCTGCTCATTCCGCTTGCCCAAACTGCGCCTTCCTTGCCGAAGGAGAATAGGAGCACCCATGCTGATCACCCTTCACGACACGCCCGCGATTCAGCTGCACCCCGCCGATGATGTTGCCATTGCGCTGACGCCGCTTGGCAGCAAGCGCCAGATCGCCATAGCTGGCCGCAGCGTGCAGCTGCGCAGCGATATCGGCGCGGGCCATAAGGTTGCGCTGCGGCCAATCGAGCCCGGCCAGCCGGTGCGCCGCTACGGCCAGGTGATCGGCTTCGCCACTCAGCCAATTGCGGCGGGCGAACATGTGCATACGCAGAATATGGCGGTAGGCGACATGCAGCTCGACTACCAGATCGGCGTGGACGTGCGGCCAGTGACGCTGGTGCCGCCCGAGGAGCGCCGCACCTTTCTGGGCTATCGCCGCCCGGATGGGCGCGTCGGCACGCGCAACACTCTGGTCATCATCACCACGGTGAACTGCTCGGCCCACGTGGTGCGCCAGATAGGCGCGCGCGCCCGTGCCGAGCTGCTGCCCAAGTTCCCGAACGTCACCGACATTGTGGCGATCGCCCACAAGAGCGGCTGCGCCAGCCGCAGCAGCGGCTACGAGATCGAGATGCTGCGGCGCACGCTGGCCGGCTTCGCGCGCAGCCCGAATGTCGCCGACTACCTGTTCGTCGGGCTTGGCTGCGAAACCAACCAGTTCGAAGATTTATTTCTCAGCCAGCGCGCGCGCCTGGGCGACGTGCAGCTGCCGCCCTACATCGGCATTCAGGATACGGGTGGCGTGGCGGCAACAATTGACGAAGGGCTGCGCGAGATCGCGGCGCGGCTGCCGCGCGCGAACGAATGCCGCCGCGAAGAAGTGCCGCTTTCTGAGCTGAATTTGGCGTTGCAGTGCGGCGGCAGCGATAGCTTCAGCGGTGTGACGGCCAACCCCGCGCTGGGCTACGCCGTCGACCTGCTGGTGGCGCAGGGCGGCACGGCGGTGCTGAGCGAAACGCCCGAGATCTATGGCGCCGAGCATATGCTGACGCGCCGCGCCGCCAGCCGCGCCGTAGGCGAGAAGCTGCTTGAACGCGTGCACTGGTGGGAAGAGTACACCGCGCGCGAGGGCTTTGAGATCGACAACAACCCTTCGCACGGCAACAAAGCCGGCGGCCTGACCACGATCTACGAGAAGTCGCTTGGCGCCGTGGCGAAAGGCGGCAGCACGCCGCTGCAGGCCGTGTACGAATACGCCGAGCCGGTGACTGAGCGCGGGCTGGTATTTATGGATACGCCGGGCTACGATCCAGTGTCGGCGACCGGGCAGGTGGCGGGCGGCTGCAATCTGATCGCATTCACCACCGGGCGCGGCAGCTGCTTTGGCTTCAAGCCGGTGCCCAGCATCAAAATCGCCACCAACAGCGTGACCTACGAGCGCATGCGCGGCGACATGGACATCAACGCCGGTACCATCCTCACCGGCGCGGGCGTCGAGTCGGTTGGGCGCGAGATCTTCGAGAAGCTGATTGCCGTTGCGTCGGGCGAGGCCAGCCTGAGCGAGGCGCAGGGCATTGGCGAGGAAGAGTTCAATCCCTGGATGATTGGCGCGACGATGTAGGGCCGTGTCGGCCAGCCTATGTCCGGCCCGGCCGATGTGTTGGCCCGGACATAGGTTACATCCTACAATCGTAAAGGAAATAGTCAATGGCTAACGTATCGTTTGACGACTTGGCTGCACCAATGCTTGAGCGCGTGCGTAAAATGGTTTGGTGCAATATGGCGACGGTCGACACGCGCGGTCGGCCGCGTT
>LJCR01001569.1 GCA_001399705.1 Kouleothrix aurantiaca | reverse complement strand
CGGCCTGCTGTCCCTGAGCAATCAGTACATGGCGGCTACAAGCGCGGCGCAGCGTACAGCGCTTGCGACCGCTGCCGAAACCCTGATGGCGCTCAGTAACACCGTGAACGCTGCCGGCATCCTGACGGCACTGGGCATCCTGCTCATCGCGCTGGCCATGCGGAAGGGCAGTTTCGCGAAGGGCGCGGCATACCTGGGCATTGCCACCGGCGCGATCGGGATCGTGAGCGAGGCGCTGCGAGATGTCATCGGCCCCGGCTACTATGTCTACGGCCTGCTGCTCCCGGCGTGGTTCGTTGCGGTAGGCTGGAAACTGTACCGGCTGGTTTCGCTGAGCGCAGGCAAAATCCCTCTGCGCCGCGACAGTGCGGCTTAAACGCGCAACAGGCACACATATGCTCGCCAGCGCCGGTGTTTTATGTCAAACACAAAAGAGGATTCTCATGGTTGCCGCAAAACGTCGCACGCGGCGCGCTGCCGCACCTATGGGCGCGCAACCACCACGCGTGCGGTGAAGATCTTTTGCGCCGGCACGCCCTTCTCAAACGGCCGCGAGTAGGCCAGCGCGAGCGTAGTCTGCCCCGCGCCAATCGCCTCGAAGCGATAGGTGAAGGTTCCACCGGAGCCGAGCGCGCTGCTGGCCGGCTGGAATTCGGGCTCGCCGGCCTGCCGGAGGACAGTGGCGTCGAAGCTCTGCACGTTCCAGCTAAAGCCAGTGCTCGGGTTTCCCGCCAGGCTCACATCCAGTTTGTCGCCGGCCGCCAGGGTCACCTGCCTGCCCGACTGCTGCTCGCCAAGCGTGACCGTATGCGGCTGGCGGCCAGCCGGCCTCATGAAAACCAGCGCCAGGCCGGCCACGATCACAAGCGCGGCCGACGCCAGAAACCGGAGCGCCCATGTGCCACGCGGGCTGCTGCGCCCTGGCCGCGCGCCAGGCCTGGCCGGCAGCGAACCGAATGGTGGTGAGCTATTCTTCCTGTTCATAAGCACCTCGCTGCGCAGGCCAGCCGTTCACCCATTCGGCAACAAGCTGCGGCCTGCACGACCTGCCTGGATCGATAGCAAAGCGACTGTTCACATCGCAGCCGCCTTGTCGGGCGGGCGGTGGAGCAGCACCGGCACGCCAGCGCCGCGCACGATCTTATCGGCCACGCTGCCCAAGAACAGGCGCGCCACGCCCGTGCGTCCGTGCGTCTCGAGTGCAATGAGATCGGCCGCGTGCTTGTGCGCATACTCCAGAATACTCATGCCCGCCGGGCCGAGGATCACATCCGTTTTGACCTCGCGGCCCTCCGCGCGCAATCCCGTAGCGATGCGCTCAAGGTAGCTCTGCGCCTCGTCTTGCCAGCTGTCAATCTCAAAATCGCTCGGCACATAAGGCCCGTAGCCATAATCAGGCATGAAAATCTCAATGGCTTGCACCAGTGTATAGGTTGCGTCTGTCAGCCGCCCAAACATGCCTGCGTGCGGAAGGATGCTTTCGGCGAGCGGCGAACCATCGAGCGGAATGAGTATGTGCCTGATCTCGGGCGGGGTGCCAGTGTCGGCAGCTGTGCCTTGGCGCGGTCGAAGCAGCAGCACCGGCATTGGCAGGCTACGGATCAGCCGATCGGCCGTGCTGCCCAGCCACGTGCGGGAAAGCGCGCCACGCCCATGCGTCGACATGATCACCAGATCAGTGCCGAACTGCCCGGCC
>LJCR01001568.1 GCA_001399705.1 Kouleothrix aurantiaca | reverse complement strand
CGGTCAGGCTGGGCGGCGCTGGCGTGGCGCTCGGTTTCCGCTCGTCGCGCCAGGCCAGCCGCTCGCGTATCGACGCCTCAAAGCCGCGATTGCCCGGGTCGTAGTAGCGCCGCCCGGCCAGGTTCGGCGGGAAGTGCTCCTGATCGACCTGCGCATCTTCGTAGTCGTGGGCGTACTTATAGCCCTTGCCATAGCCCAGCCCCTTCATCAGGCGGGTGGGCGCGTTTCGCAGATGCATCGGCACCGGGTCGTTGCGGGTTTCGGCCACGTCGCGCAGGGCGTCGCCATAGGCTTTGTACACAGCGTTGCTCTTGGGCGCCTGCGCCAGGTACACAACCGCCTGCGCCAGCGCCAGGTCGCCCTCGGGCTGGCCGAGGAAGTGAACCGCCTGCTGCGCGGCAAGCGTCAGCGGCAGCGCCTGCGGGTCGGCCAGGCCGATGTCTTCTACCGCCATACGCACCACCCGCCGCGCCACGTACATGGGGTCTTCGCCGCCGTCGCCCATGCGCCCGAGCCAGTACAGCGCCGCGTCGGGGTCGCTGTCGCGCACGCACTTGTGCAGCGCCGAGATCGCGTCGTAATGCAGCTCGCCATTCTTGTCGTAGCGGGTTGCGCGGCTCTGCAATGCGTCGCGGATGTCGTCCACCGTGATCAGGCGCTTGTCGCCCAGCGCGGGCGGCTTGGCCAGCACGGCCGCCTCAAGCGCGTTCAGGGCGGTGCGCGCGTCGCCGTTGGCCATGTTCAGCAGGAAGCTGCGCGCATCGGCGGCGAGCATGGCGTGGTAGCTTGCCAGGCCGCGATCGTCATCGTGCAGCGCGCGATCGACCAGCACGCCAATCTGCTCGTCGGTATGCGCTTCGAGCACAAACACGCGCGCCCGCGAAAGCAGCGCCGAGTTCACTTCGAACGAGGGGTTCTCTGTCGTCGCGCCAATCAGGATGACCGTGCCATCTTCGACATACGGCAGTACCGCGTCTTGCTGAGCCTTATTGAAGCGGTGAATCTCGTCGATGAACAGGACCGTGCGCTGTTTGAACATGCCCAGCCGGTCCTGCGCTTCTTTCACCACGCGCCGCAAATCCGCCACGCCAGCCGACACCGCCGACAGCAGCTCAAAGTGCGCGTTCGTCGTTTCCGCAACAATACGCGCCAGCGTCGTTTTCCCGCTGCCGGGCGGCCCCCACAGAATCACCGAGAACAGGGTATCGCTGGCGATCGCGCGGCGCAGCAGCCGGCCCTCGCCCACAATCTGCTCTTGCCCAACAAACTCTTCCAGCGAGCGCGGCCGCATGCGTGCGGCCAAAGGGGCATGGCGTTGCAGCGCTTCGTCGCGCTGATCGTCAAACAGGGTTTTCTGTGGTTTTGGCATAGTACTCTTCCATCGCGTCGTTCCGCACCGCCATGATACCACAATCGCCGCTTGAGATGGCATGGGTGAGGCAGGTCATCCCCGCTATGGTACCAGGTCATCCACATGCACTACCACGAAGTAGGAACTAGGGACTATTGCTACTCACCCCTGGCTGGCGTATTCTAATGACAGACAAGCGCTGGGCATCATAACAAAATAGGCTGGTAATCATACAAGCCCTCTTGTAAGAACCACCTCACCTGTCGCCTCGGTCGCCCTCGATAGGCCTCACAAACCAGCCGCATCCAAGCAGCCCAGCTTCTCGACAACAAAACAGCCGCTCGCG
>LJCR01001567.1 GCA_001399705.1 Kouleothrix aurantiaca | reverse complement strand
GTGTTGAGTTCAAACGCGGCAACTCAGCACTCAACATTCAACATTCAAAACTGGAGAAAGATATGCGACTACACGACAAAGTGGCCCTGATCACGGGCGCGGGCTCGGGGATTGGCCGCGAGGCGGCATTGCTGTGGGCCGGCGAGGGCGCCGCGATCATGGTGGCCGATGTGAACGACGCGGCCGGGCAGGCCGTGGTGGAAGAGATCACGGGCGCGGGCGGGCGGGCAGCCTATGTGCGCGCCGATGTGTCGAAGGCCGCCGACGCCGAGGGCATGGTGCGCGCCGCCGAGGAGCAGTTCGGCAAGCTGAATGTGCTGTTCAACAACGCCGGCATCATGCACAGCGACGACGACAACGCCATCAGCACCGAGGAGTCGGTGTGGGACCTGACCATGAACATCAACCTCAAGGGCGTGTTCCTGGGCTGCAAGTATGGCATCCCGGCGCTGCGCCGCGCGGGCGGCGGCTCGATCATCAACGTGGCGTCGTTTGTGGCGCTGCTTGGCGCGGCCACGCCTCAGATCGCCTACACCGCCAGCAAGGGCGGCGTGCTGGCGATGACGCGCGAGCTGGCGGTGATCCACGCCCGCGAAAACATCCGCGTCAACGCGCTCTGCCCGGGGCCGCTGCGCACCGAGCTGCTGATGAAATTCCTCAACACCGAGGAGAAAAAGCAGCGCCGGCTGGTACACATCCCGATTGGGCGTTTTGGCGAGGCGCGCGAGATCGCTAGCGCCGCGCTGTTCCTCGCGTCGGACGAATCGTCCTACGTCACCGGCGCGACGTTCACGGTCGATGGCGGCATCACGGCGGCGTATGTGACGCCGGAGTAGGGGCGGGGTTTCGGCCATGCCCGACGATATCCCGACATATGATGTTCTGGTGGTTGGTGGCGGCGTGGTGGGCTGCGCGGTGCTGTGGGCGCTCGCGCACTACAACCTGCGGCTGGCGCTCTGCGAGGCCGCGCCCGATGTCGGGCAGGGCATCAGCCGCGCCAACACCGCCATCGCGCACACCGGCTTCGACGCGCCGCCCGGCTCGCTCGAGGCGCGGCTGGTGACGGCGGCGCACACCGGTTTCGCGCAGCTCTGTGATGCGCTGAGCGTCGGCATGCGGCCGTGCGGCGCGCTCATGCTCGCGCTCAGCGCCGCCGACATGGTGCAGCTTGATGCGTATGAAAAAAAAGCCGCCGCCAATGGCATCGCCACCGAGCGACTGAACGCGAACGCCGTACACACGCAGCATCCATACATTCATCCCGCTGCACAGGGCGCGCTGCGCATCCCCGGCGAGGCATCGGTCGATTCGTTTGGGCTCACGCTGGCCTACGCCGAGGTGGCCGCCCTGGCTGGCGCGCACATCCTGCTCGACGAGCCAGTGGCGGCGATTCGTGCCGAAGACAATGCCCTGCTGGTAGAAACCAGCCGCCGCCGCATCCGGGCAAGCTATGTCGTCAATGCCGCAGGGCTGGCCGCCGCCGAAATTGCGCGCATGGTTGGCGACGATTCGTTCAGCATCACGCCGCGCAAGGGCCAGCTCGTCGTGATCGACCCGGCCAGCGCGCCGCCGATTGATACCATTCTGCTGCCAACGCCGTCGCCCACCACCAAGGGCATGCTGATCACCCGGCGGCGCATGGCAACCTGCTGCTTGGCCCCACCGCCGAAGACACCGGCGACCCGAGCGATTGGGCAA
>LJCR01001566.1 GCA_001399705.1 Kouleothrix aurantiaca | reverse complement strand
GCCTAAGTAGCTGGCAAGCGGGGAAAAGAAAAACACAACAAGCCAGCCCATGCTCAGGTAGCTGAGGTTGGAAAGCATTGTTGGCATCCGCACAAAAAATACAGATTTGAGTACAATCCAGAAAATAGCCAGGCTCCAAATAACCCCGAACAAAACCCATCCAGTCGCGCCAGCAAAGAGTGTCAGGCAAAACGGGGTGTATGTTCCGGCAATAAGCAGGTAAATAGCACAGTGATCGAGAATGCCAAATACGCGCTTGTAGCGCCCAAATAACAGGAAAAAGTGCAGCATGGTGCTTGCCAGAAACGACAAAAAGAGCGTTGTGCCATACACGGCAAACCCGATCAGGTGCAGCCACTTCCCGGCAATAGCCGCCAGCGTGACCAGCACCGCAATCGCAGAAAGTGATAAGATTGCCCCAACCAGATGAGTCAGCGCATTCACATATTCATTCGTATCAGGCGACGAAATCATTGGGTCCATAGCGTTTTTCGGCCGCATCATGGCTCTTCCTTCCTGGCAGGCAGTGATACTGCCGCCCTAGCGCATTGGTATGATGAGTATATCACCGCGCAAGATGAAATAGTCCGCGCGGCGGCCGGTGCAGCAGCCCGACACTCCCAATCGCATCGTCCGCACCGTCAGCGCAGAATCGCCGGCACTAGTGGAGAAAGTGAGCAACACCATGACCACCGACACAGCAAACGAACCCGCCCTTCTGCATTCCGGGCCATATTTCAATGTCGTACGGCTCGACGACGGGCGCTATCGCGTTCAGTTCGTGCGGCCGGGCGTGACACCGCGAACAAGCTACACAGGCCTGGCCGATGCGGTTGTGAAGCAGGCGCAGCGGGCTGGCAACCTGCCCATTCATACCAGCGATGCGGATGTGCGGCGTATCTGCCATGACAAGATGGTGGAACTCATCTAGCAAGCGCAAGAGCTTGCGCAACGAAAGCAAAAGCCGGCGCACTTGCATGCAAGCGCGCCGGCTTTATCGTGCCCCTTGCGACTATGGTATCATGCCGCTGTCGGCACATCCGCCTGAAAATGAAACACAGATTTGCCCATGAACACACTAGCCACCCCACGCCCGGTGATCGGCATCCCGTGCAGCAGCTACCCCGATTCGTGGTTCACGCCCGCCAACGGCAACGCGATCAGCTACCTGCGCGCGCTTGAGGCGGCCGGCGCGATTCCTGCCCTCATCCACCAGACGCGCGACGCGGCGGTGCTGGCGGCGCACTACGAGCGCTGCGATGCGCTGCTTTTTGCGGGCGGCGAAGATGTGGGGCCGCAGCACTACGGCGCGGCGCCGCACCCCAAACTCGGCCCGACCAACCCAATTCAGGATGAAAACGAGATCGCGCTGGCGCGCCGCGCCGTGGCCGAGGGCAAGCCGGTGTTCGGCATCTGCCGCGGCGTGCAGCTCCTGAACGTCGCGCTGGGCGGCACGCTGTTTCAAGACATCCCGAGCGAGTGCCCCAATGCGCTCAACCACAACCTCTCGACCGAGCAGCGCGACATGAGCTGGCTGGCGCACCCGCTGGCGCTGAGCGAAGCTTCCTGGCTGGCCGAGTGTTTGGGCGCCGCCGAGCTGACAATCAACACGCTGCACCACCAGGCGCTGCGCGATATCGCGCCGGGCCTGCGCGTTACCGGGCGCGCGCCCGACGGCATTGTCGAGGCGGTGGAAGG
>LJCR01001564.1 GCA_001399705.1 Kouleothrix aurantiaca | reverse complement strand
GCAAGACACACTATACGCACTACGCACTATGATGACAGAACGTAGTTCGTAGTGCGTAGTGATTATGGCGAAGCCACTCTGTAACATACCCACTACGCACTATGATGCTAAAAACGTAGTACGTGGTCATCACAGCGAATGTGCTTTTAAGGGTATCTGGCGCACCTGCATCTGTGGCACGACTCGTGCATTTCGCTTCACGAAGCGTTTTGTGGTTTTGAAGGGAACGAGGAGGCCGCCGATGATGCCGCTAGGCGACGATAACAGCGGGCGACGAACATTGCCGATCGTGACGTATGTGCTGATCGCAATTAACGTGCTGGTGTTCGTGCTGCTGGAGCTGCCGAACCCGAACCTGGATGCGTTTATTCTGCAGTGGGGCACGGTGCCGGCCGAGATTATGGCCGGGCGCGGCCTGCTCACGCTGATCACGTCGATGTTCCTGCACGGCGGCTGGGCGCACCTGCTCGGCAACATGCTGTTTCTGTGGATCTTTGGCGATAATGTCGAAGATGCGTTTGGGCACGGCCTGTACACGGCGTTCTACTTCGTCACCGGCATTATCGCGAGCCTGGCGCAGGTCTTTCTGAACACCAGCTCGACCATCCCGGGCGTGGGCGCCAGCGGCGCGATCTCGGGCGTGCTGGCGGCCTATATCGTCATGTTCGGCTCGAACCGGGTGCGCGTGCTGATGGGCGGCATTCTGACGTCGGTGCCGGCCTATGTGATGATTGGCCTGTGGATTGTGCTGCAGTTCGTGAATGGCTTTGCCAGCATTGCCAACACTGCGCAGACCGATGGCGTGGCGTATGCTGCGCACGTGGGCGGCTTTCTGGCCGGCCTGGTGCTGACCTTCCTCTTGCGCGGGATGGCGCGCCCGCAGCTTGCGGCTGGCACACGGCGCACAAATCTGCGCTAGCGAGGCCGGCATCCTATAAGGAAGGCACGAAGAACACAAAGCTTCTTCGCGCCTTTCTTTTTTCCAGCCCGGGATGAACAAACTGTTATCGTAACGCCGTACCAAATCGTTAGCTGCGCGCATTTATATATGCAGAACAATGAAATGGCGGCGATTGATTTTTACTGACAGCATCGACCTTTTGTCAGCGTTTACCACTTTACTGCCGCCCACAAAATCTTTGCACTGGCTGCCCGCAGAGGGCAGCCTTTTTTATTCCACCAGCAGCACGCCTTTTTGCACGCTGGCCGGGTCGGCGGCCATTCCTTGGTCGGCCCCTCGTAGCGAGTTGGTATGATGGTATACTGCGTGCAGGTGACGGGGATTGTCAAACATTCGCACAATTGCCGGCCGTATTTTACTGACGACTGCCCGGTTCTCGGCTCTAAAATCGACATACTATTAAAACTGGTGTAGTGTTTGGGGCGAGGAGAGAGAACATGCACAACGACGTGGAAACGCGCGCGCCGCTGTGGGGGCGCTTCGAGCAGGCCTTTACCTGTGCAGGCAGCTACGCCAGCCCGGCCCAGGATGTTGCGCTGACGGCGACCTTTCGCGGGCCGTCGGGCGCGGAGCTGCAGGTGGATGGATTTTGGGACGGCGGCGCGACATGGCGTGTGCGCTTCATGCCCAGCGAGCCGGGACATTGGTCGTTCACCACACGCTGCTCGGCCGCTGAGGATGCTGGCTTGCACGCCCGCTCTGGCGAATTTCTCTGCGTCGCTGCCCATGCCGCAACCCGC